>JANOWZ010000226.1:0-11193 GCA_031418155.1 Deinococcales bacterium | reverse complement strand
GCTCCGAACCCGTGGACGAGCACATTGACGTTACTCACATCATGCATCACGTTTCACGTGTGTTACACGATGCATGTTTCACATGACGCTCGGGTTTCAGCCGAGAACAACACTCGGCTTCAACCGGACGGAACACTGAGTTACGGTGGTGATGATTTGCCGGAATTGGTTGTGGGGCTTGCGCCGGACAAGAAGCGGGTCAAACTCGAGGTGCCAATCATTGACGGTGCGGAAATCATCGGCACGGCGTATCGGGGAAACACTCAATTTGAAACGGTGATGGATGTTCGTGGCGATGCCAAAAAAGTCCTCGAGTTTTACCGATCCAAATTTCAGGATTGGACAGACCGTGGATTGCAACAGGGTTCTCAGGGTGGCGGTTTCGTGTTTTCCGCCGAACAAGGACCGAACGAGTACGTGCAAGAAACCATGTTTTGCAATGGCCCGCAATCGTTCAGCGTTTCGGTGTTTCGTTTGAACGCGGCCATCAAGGATGTGCGTTTGCGTGGCGATCCGTACTCATGTGATTTTGCCCGAAGCGAACTGGAATTGCCAAAACTTGTGCCGCCGTCCGGTGCGAAACCGTGGTCGAGCAGTTTGGGGTTTGGTGGTGACATCTCCTCGAGCATGACGTTCAAAACCAGCCTGAGCGCCCAGGAGATTTTTGCGGCCTATGCCAAGCAACTCGAGGCGGCCAAATGGACGCGGGTCGAAAACCCAAGCTTGAAAACTGGTGTGATTGCCATATTTTGTGATGTACAGCCCAACGCTCGAGCGGGCCGTGCAACTCTCCAAACTCAAAGGCAAGCCCGTGGTGCTGAACTTTTGGGGCTTATGGTGCCCGCCCTGTCGTGACGAAATGGCCGATCTGAACTCGGTGGCGGTTCAATTCAAAGACAAGTTTGTGCTGCTTTCGATTCCCTCGCAAGAACCGTATCGGACCAGCCTCGAGTATTTGAAATCCGAGAACCTGACCGGTTTCACCGTCCTGACCGAAACGCCAGCGGGCGAGCCGGGATTGGACTCGAGCAGCACGGTCAACGAACGCTATCAGGTCAAAGGCTATCCGACCACGGTTTTTGTGGATAAGGACGGTTTGGTGATGGCGAATGTGCTCGGGCCGTTGAGCCGTCGCCCGTTCATTTCGATGCTCAAAAAAATTGATGTCAGACCCTAAACCTCAGACCTCATCCGTCCATTCCCCAGGCGTTAAACCGAGATGCGCGACGAAATGTTCTGGTCCGTTGCGGCTCGTGTACCGCTCGAGCAGGGCCATCATCTCGAGTTGCAATGCTTTGGCATCGTTGCGGGTCAATCTGAGTGGAATGTACGTCAGCATCAAGGCCGGTGCGTCCGGTTTGAGCAGGTCTCGTAGGAAGTCGAAGCGTTCCGCTGTCGGTGTCAGGTCAGAAACAATCGCGCCATCTTGGGCGTAGAGGCGAAATCCGGCCTCGTCTGGATTGTCGATCAGTCCGATCCCGGCCTTGGCGAAAAGTTTGATAAACATTTGCTGTCCAGGCTCGAGCGTTTCGGTGATGAAGCCTTCAAAACTTGAAGCAGCCGTGGCATGGAAGGGCACGAAGAAGCCGTCGGCGATGGCTTGGTAATGTTTGATCGGACGGCCTTGGCGGGCTTCAAGGTGCGTGACACGTAGCAAGCCCAGCATCTCGAGGGTGCGCACCCGGTCGTGAACGGTTTTTAAGGGCCAGCCGAGTTTTTCGGCGGCACGTTTGACGCTGCATGGACCATGCATGAACGCGCCGAGCGCGTTGCGGCGTTCACTGTCAAGCAACAATTTGACCGCTCGAGCTTCGGTGATGGTTTGCCAGATCATGCACAAGACTCTACCTGAGATTCAGCTCTACTCGAGAATTCTTGTTGCGATCCGACTAGCGATGCCTCAGGCTAGGGCATGACCCAAATCACACCAGATTTCGCCAACCTGCCTGCCGATCTCGAGGCGATGTTTGCACCCAATTCGTTTCAGAATCCGTACCCGCATTACGAACGCTTGCGGCGTTACGGCAACGTGCTGTACCTGCCCGAATGGAACAGCGCCTTTGTGCTCAGCCTCGAGTCGGTCAGCGGAATTTACCGGCATTCTGGCGTGGCCTCCGGTGACGGTAACGATACTCCGAACGCACCGGTCAGCACAGAATTTCCAGCCTCGACCGCCCTGATGAACAACATGATGCTGTTTCACAACCACGCCTCGCACGCCCGCCTGCGCGGATTGGTCTCGCAGGCGTTCACACCTCGAGCGATAGAGGAGACGCACGAGTTCATTGACGATACCGTGATGCGATTGCTCGGCGAATTTGCCAAAGATGGCGGCGATTTCGTCTCGAGCATCGCCGTACAAATCCCAATGTTGGTGATCCTCGAGTTGCTGGGTGTCAGCAGCACCGAACGCGATCAATTCAAAGTCTGGACCACCTCGATTGTGGCACTGTTCAACGGAGCGAGCAACGAACGCATCGAACGTGATGCCGTGCAAATGCGGGCGTTTTTCAACGACCTCGCCAATGAATTGCGTGATTCAAACCGTGGCGGTGTGCTCGCGGCGATGGCGCGGGCCGATGCGGGCGCACTCTCGAACGACGAACTGCTTTCCAACGCCGTGCTGCTGCTTGCCGCCGGGTATGAAACAACCACCAGCGTGATCGCCGGATCAAGCCTCGAGTTTGCCCGTCAACCTGAAAGTTGGCAAGCCCTGCTCGAGCATCCAGAACTGGTCAGCAACGCGGTCGAGGAATCCCTGCGTTTGGTCAGTCCGGTGCAACTCACCGGCCGCGTTGCATTGCAAGACCTCGAGTTTGAAGGGCAGAAGATTCCGGCGGGCACGAATGTCAGTTTGATTATCGGCGCGGCGAACCGCGATCCGAAACGCTTTGCCAATCCAGACCGTTTGGATTTGACACGCACGAACTCGAGGGACCAGGTGGCCTTCGCCTCCGGGCCTCACTACTGCCTGGGTGCACCGCTGGCACGGCTCGAGATCAAAGTCTTTTTGGAAGCGATGGTGAAGTCCTACCCGAACTTTCGCGTGCCAGAACAAAAACTCGAGTACGCAGGAAACACCGTCTTGCGCAGCTTGGACAAGCTCAAGGTTAGCCTGGGTTGAAAAATTATCGGGCGAGATCAACCACGACGCGGCCACGTATCTGACCAGCGATAATCTCCTGCGCCAATCGCGGCACATCCTCGAGCGTGACCATCTGCATCGCACGCTCGAGGTGATCCAATGGCAAGTCTTTTGCCAGACGCGCCCAAGCCTCGAGCCGTGGTTGATATGGAACCATCACGCTCTCCACGCCCAACAAATTTATGCCGCGCAAAATGAACGGCATGACCGTCGTGGTCAGGCCAGCGCCACCGGCCAGCCCGCAGGCTGCGATGCTCGAGTTGTATTTCATGCGGGCGATCAACCCGGCCAACGTCGTGCCTCCGACCGTATCGACCGCACCTGCAAAGCGTTCCGTCTCGAGTGGTCGGCTTGAGCCCGCCAGCACATCACGCTCGAGAATGTCACTCGCACCAAGTTCGCGCAGGTAATCGTGGGTTTCTGCCCGCCCTGTCGAGGCCGTGACTTGATGCCCAAGTTTGGCCAGCAGCATCACCGCCACACTGCCGACCCCGCCCGCCGCGCCGGTCACAACAACCTCACCTTTCTCCAGGCCCGCACGCTCGAGCGCCATCACGCAGAGCATCGCCGTGAAACCTGCTGTGCCAATGCCCATCGCCTGCGCCGCACTCAAACCGTTCGGTAACGGCACAAGCCAATCTGCTTTGACTCGAGCCAGTTCTGACAGACCACCCCAGTGCCGTTCGCCAACACCCCAACCGGTCAGCACAACCTGATCGCCAACCTTGCACCGAACCGAACTTGAGGCTTCGACCACGCCCGCGAAATCGATTCCAGGCACCATTGGAAATTTACGAATGATCTTGCCGGTCCCGGTGATCGCCAGACCATCCTTGTAATTCAAGCTCGAGTGCGAGACGCGAACCAGCACGTCACCGTCGGGCAAACTGCTCGGCTCAAGGGATTGGATGCCAGATTGGGTCTTGCCTTCGGATTCCTCGAGTACGAGCGCTTTGAAAGTGGTCACGCGACAGCCTAACAAGTTCTAGCGAATCAAGTTTTGCTCAGACACTGCTACCGTAAAAAATTCTGCTCAGATTGTGACCGTAACAAGTTTTGCTCAGACACTGCTACTCGCTGCCGCGCACCGGAACTGCTGGACCCTCGAGTTTGATGTGCGTCAGATCGCCAACGTTAAAGCTACAAAGGTGATCCGTTTGCACAATCAACTGCAAGCCGCCCGACTCGAGCGCATAGGTGATGTCATGGCCTTTAAATTCTCGAGCGATCACGGTGGCCTGCAAGGAGTTCGCAGGGGAATCAACGAAACTCAAATCCTCGGGCCGGATCGAAAGCATGATTGGGCCGTTCGCTGGTGACTCGAGTTTGACCTCGCCAAAAATCGTTTTGCAGGTGAGTCCGTTTGCGCGGCCCGGAATCAAATTGGTGCGGCCCAAGAAATTCGCCACGAACGCCGTGCGCGGCTGAGCGTAAACCCGTTCAGGCGAGCCCTCCTGCTCGATGCGGCCGTCACGCATGACGATCAAACGGTCCGCGAAGGCCATCGCCTCCTCCTGATCGTGCGTGACCAACAAGGCCGTCGCACCAATCTTCTCGAGGATGCGCCGAACTTCCAGGCGCGTGCTGGCACGAAGTTGCGCATCCAAACTCGAGAACGGTTCGTCCAGTAAAATCAGTTTCGGTCGTGGCGCGAGGGCTCGGGCCAACGCCACACGTTGTTGCTGACCACCAGAAAGTTGATGCGGCGCGCGGTCTTGAAACACCAGCAACCCGACCAAGGCCAGCACCTCACGGGCACGCTCGAGGCGTTCGGATTTCGGCAAGTGATGCAGACCAAAAATCACGTTCTCGAGGACGCTGAGGTGAGGAAACAGCGCGTAATCCTGAAAGACAAAACCGATGCCTCGAGCCTCTGGCGGAAGGTCAATGCCAGCACCAAACAGCCTGCGATTCTCGAGGTTGATCTCGCCCGCGTCAGGTTGCTCAAAGCCCGCGATCAAACGCAAGATTGTGGTTTTGCCACAACCGCTCGGACCCAAGAGTGCCACAATCTTTCCAGACCCGAGCGAGAAATTCACGTCGTTGACGGTGGGCGTGCCGACACGGTGAAAACGTTTGGACAAGTGCTTGATCTCGAGGAGGGTCATGCGTGCCCCCATGCCGTGCGCTGGTTCATGCGTGCTCTCTTTGGTTCAGCACGATCACTGCAAAAACACTTCCGGCAAGCATGATGGTGAGCGCATACGGCGCGGCCTCGGCAAACATCGCTTCGTTGGTGAACCCAAAAATGCGTTTGGCGAGCGTGTCAAAACCAATCGGAGAGAGCAGCATCGAGATTGGCAATTCCTTCAAACTCGAGACAAACACAAGTGCGAGGCTCGAGAACAGTCCGCGCTGAATCAGTGGCAGGGTCACGCGCATGAAGGCTTGAATTGGACTAAAACCGAGGCCCCTGGCGGCCTCCTCGAGTTTCGGTGGCGCTTGATAGAGGGCGCTGCGAATCGGGCCAATCGCTTCGGCGAGAAAATGAATCGCGTAGGAGATCACCAAGAGTGCGAGCGTCTGGTACAAGAACGGCACGCTGCGTAACGTGAAGAACACGAGCGCCAAGGCGAGCGCCAACGGTGGCGAGGCATTACCCAGGTACGCGACACGTTCAAGCCATTTTGAGGACGGGTTTGGAAAGCGCACGCCAAGGTACGCGAGCGGCAAGGCCAGCAGTGCGCAAAGCAGTGCGGCGGGGGCGGCAGCAGTGATGGAATTGAGCAGCGCATTGCCCAGACTATCGAGCCCGATGTTGGAGAGTTGCCCTCGGCCCAACCAGTACGAAACCGTCAGGACCGGCACGCCCAAGGAAGCCACACCGAGCGCCAGCACGAAGGCCAGTGACGGCCAACTCCACGCACCAAGCCGAATCATGGTTTGCCTGCGGGCCGCACCGGAACCGATCCTCGAGAGGCGCACGTGACGCAGCAATCGCGCCTCAAGGACCAGCGTGGCAATCGTCAGGCCGAGCAGCATCAGGGACAACCACGCCGCGTATACCCGGTCGAACGAGGCAGTGTACTGCGTGTAAATCGCGGCGCTGAAGGTCTCGAAGCGCACCAGTGAAACCACGCCGAAATCACCCAGAACATGCAAGGCAATCATCAAACCGCCCGCGTACAGCGCTGGACGCAATTGCGGCAAGATCACGCTCGAGAAAACCCGCAACCGCGAATGCCCGAGGGATCGCGCCACCTCCTCGAGGTTCGGGTCGAGGCCGCGCAATGCCGCCCAGACGTTCAAGAACAGATACGGGAAGCTGAACAATGACAGTACGCCAACCGCGCCCCAATACCCGACCGGTCGTGGGAAGTCGATGCCGGTCAGGACGTGAATCACGCCGTTTGGTCCGGTCGCGCCGAGCATGGCGAAGGCCCCGACGTAACCCGGAACCGCAAGCGGCAACACACCGAGCAGCACGATCAGGCGTTTGGCGGGCAAATTCGTGCGGGCGAGCAACCACGCGAGCGGCAGCGCCAGCAGGCTCGAGCCGACCAGTACCCCAGCCGTCAGTGCGAGCGTGTTCCCGAGCAACTCGAGGGTGCGCACCCGAAAGACGATCTCACGCAGGTTTTGTCCATCAGCCTCGAGTGCCCGCAAGATCAGGTATGTGAGCGGCAACAGCACCAGAAGCGCGGTCAGGCCAGCCACGCCGAGCAAAGCCGGTGGCACACCACGGCCGGTTTGGGCTCGAGGGATGCGTTTCTCGTCATTGATGTTGAGTGCGCGTTGCAATTCCGACCTCTGCACTCAGGATACTAGGAAATAACCTGGGGCGTTTGGCCTTGAAGTGACGATTGCTCGATTCGGGCGGTCTTGACCTAAAATGACTGACTCTCATTTGGATTTTGTTTCCAGGCCATCCAGTGGTGCGTGTCGGAGGTCATCAAGTTCGTCAGGTGTTGCTTGAGTCCATCAGCCCGGAGCGGAAACGAATGCTCGAACGGTGACTCGAGTTCTTTTGGGAACCGACCCAGATCCTGTAACGCCCGAAAAACACCACGTGTCGTACCATCGCAGGGCCAATTCTGTGTTCTTGACCGAAGCCCACACCGGATTGCTTGGTTTTTCACGGCATCTCATCTGCCCGGTGCAAGAATCGAAGCAGGACGCTCGAGCAAGAAGGCTCGAGACTCAAACAAACGCCAGCCACAATCTTGAGCCCTCCCCGGACACCTCAGTATTCATGCCGTCCGACCTGGCAGGTCCGCATTGGAGATTCAATGGACTTCCCCGAACGCATCACAAGCACGATCACACTCTTGCTGGCTTGCTCACTCTCGCTGCTCGCCTGCAACAACGCCTCGAACAACACTTCGACTCCTGGCTCGAGTGACAAGACTGGTTCCAATCCACCACCGGTCGTCACGGGTTCGTTCCCGATTTTGTTCGTGACGCAAGTGCCGATTGCCGCCGATTTCACCACGATCACCGCGACCTTCGGGAATCACCTGGCGGGAATGCAGCAGGTCGGACGCGGCGGCGATTTGTGGATTCGTTACACGGACGGCAGCTTGAAAAACTTGACCAAGGCGGCAGGCTTTGGCATGGAGGGATTGCAACTCGCCAACGCGATTGCCGTGCGCGACCCGAGCATCCATTGGGATGCGAAGAAAGCCATCTTCAGCATGGTCGTCGGAGCGCCAGCCAAGCAGTACGAGGTCAGCGAGTACGATTGGCAACTCTACGAGATCAGCGGCTTGGGCTCGAGCGAGACACCGACGATCACGAAAGTTCCGAACCAACCCGCCTACAACAACACCGCACCGATTTATGGCACGGACGACCGAATTATTTTCACCAGCGATCAACCCAGGGATGGATCGGCGCACCTCTACCCGCAACTCGACGAGTACGAATCTACGGCGACGAACACCGGCCTGTGGAGTCTCGAGCCGAAATCCAGAAATCTGAAACTCCTCAATCACGCACCGAGCGGGAACTTCACCCCGATCATCGACACCTTTGGACGGGTGGTGTTCACACAATGGGATCACCTCAAACGCGACCAGCAAGCCGATGCCGATAAATACGCGGGCACAGATTACGGCACCTTCAATTACGCAAGCGAGGCTGCCAACGCTGGGCGGCTGAGTTCTCGAGCCGAGTTTTTTCCCGAGCCTCGAGTCGATCAGGAAGTTGTGGGAACAAATCTGACCAAGCACGATTTCAACCAGTTCTTTCCCTGGACGATTCTCGAGGATGGCAGTGAAGGCGAAACCCTGAACCATGCCGGACGACAAGAATTAATGAGCGGCGATGCTCGCGGCTACCTCGAGCCGAGCCTGACGGATGATCCGAACCTCGAGACCTTCAACCGGCCCGCGAACAGTGTGAACAAGAATTACATCACCAACCTGTTTCAGATCAAAGAAGACCCGTTGCATCCGGGCACGTACTTCGGGACCAACGCCGGTGAATTTGGCACGCACGCAGGTGGGCAAATCGTTAGCCTGAGCGCACCACCGAACCTGCCCGCAACCAAGCTAGGGATCTTGAACATCACCGACCCTGCGACCGCAGGCAGCACGGAAGACAGTAAAACGCCAGATCCGAAACACTCAGGCCTGTACCGCGATCCGCTGCCGCTTTCGGATGGCAAACTGATCGCGGTTCACACGGCGGAAACTCGAGTGGACAAACAGAACGGGTCACTGACAAGCTCGAGGTACGATTACCGCTTGAAGACGTTGAAGAAAAACGCGAGCGGTGTTTGGCTGGCGGATCAAACATTGACCAATGGCATCACAAAATCTCTGAGCTTCTGGGACCCAGATACGAAGATCACCTTCTCGGGCAACCTCTGGGAATTGCAACCGGTTGAGGTCAAAGCTCGAGTCCGACCAACACGATTGGCAGCGGCGCTGCCACAGGTTGAACAAAGTGTTTTGCAACAGGCCGGTGTCAGTGAAGCTGCATTGCGCGATTACCTTGAGAAAAACAACCTCGCCCTCGCCGTGATGCGCAACGTCACAACCCGAGATGCCGCCGAGAAACAACAACCGTTCAACTTGCGCGTGCCGGGTGGCGCTCAAACGCTCGCCACGGGCTTCAAGACGGGCAACAAGATTTACGACGTGGCCCACCTGCAATTTCTTCAGGCCGACCAGATTCGCGGCATGGGCGGCACGGGCAGCCCACGGGCGGGTCGTCGCGTGCTGGCGCAACCGATGCACGATGCGAACGCAATCTCGAGCAATCCAAACGCGACTGGACCAACGGGCAGTGTGACCGTCTCGAGCGATGGTTCGGTGGCAGCGTTCGTTCCGGCACGACGGGCGATGAGTTGGCAGTTGACCGATGCGGCTGGAATGCCGGTGGTGCGCGAACGCTACTGGTTGACGTTCCAGCCTGGGGAGATTCGCGTTTGCACCTCGTGTCATGGTCTGAACGAAAAAGACCAAGCTGGGAACCCAGTCCCAACGAATCCTCCAAAAGCGTTGCTGGCGTTGCTCGAACGTTGGAAGGGATTGCCGAAGTAAACGAATACGATCAATTCCACTCCGGCTCGAGCTTGGATTGAGTTTGCAAGCCATCGCGCAAAATCATCTCGAGGAAGCAAGCACGATCTTGCAAGTACCGCTCTCGCCCGCGTTGGACACCATGACCCGTTCCTTCGACCTTTCACCCTTGCGCTTTCGCCTGCCTTAACGTTCCCCCAGCGTTTCGTGAAGGCTCTCTGAAGCGCTTATCAGACATTTGACGGTTCAAGATACTAGTTTGAATCTATGAAACACTTCCGCATCCTCTCGAGCTTCCTGCTGGCGGCAACACTGACCTCATTGGCAACCGTTCAATCCGCTCCAGGTCGGATTAATCCCGAATTGCTGCGCAAACTGCGGGCCAACCCAAACACAAGTTTCGAAGTGATCTTGCGTTTCGACCGGGTCGCACCGCCACGTGGGGCCTCTCGAGCCGAAGTGATTCGCGCCTTGCAAGGCGACCTTGGCACGGAACTCAAACAGGTCAATGCGGTGATTTCGAGTTACGGCCTGAGGCTGGTCGTTGATACCAAAGACACGCTCTGGCTGGACTCGAGCGTGCTGGTTCGGCTTCCCGGCAAGGCCATCGAAGTGCTCGGTGCAATCTCGAGCGTGGATTTGATCTTCGAGAATTTCGCGGTGCGCATCCCGAAAGTCATGGCGCAATCCGCCGGAAGCGCCCCGGCAGGCACGCCCTGGCATCTTGAACGGGTCGGCGCGGCCCAGGCTTGGGCGGCAGGGTTCAAAGGCGCTGGCGTTCGTGTCGGACACCTCGACACCGGCATTGATGCCTCCCATCCAGAACTCGCGGGACGGCTTGAGGCGTTTGCCGAATTCGATGCCAAAGGCGACCGGGTGGTGGGCGCAAAACCGCACGACACCAGCAACCACGGCACGCACACGGCTGGTTTGATCGCAGGCTCGAGGGTTGGGGTGGCTCCAGAATCCAAACTGCTCTCGGCGCTGGTGCTGCCGGACGGCGCGGGCACGTTCGCGCAAGTGATCGCTGGAATGCAATGGGTGCTCGACCCGGACGGCAATCCGGCCACGGATGACGGCGCAAAAATCGTCTCGATGTCGCTCGGATTGCCAGGAAACGTTACGGAATTTGCCGAACCAACCGCCAACCTGATCCGGGCCGGGGTCGTGCCGGTCTTTGCCGCAGGCAATTTCGGTCCAAATGCCAGCACCATCGCAAGCCCCGGAAACCTGCAAGAACCGATCACGGTCGGTGCAGTCGATTCGCGCAATGCGCTCGCGGCCTTCAGTTCACGTGGGCCGGTCAACCTGAACGGCTCGAGTTACAGCAAACCCGACGTGCTCGCGCCGGGTGTCAACGTGACCTCGCTCGCGCCGGGGGGAGGCTACATCTCACTGACCGGCACATCGCAGGCCGCCCCAATCGTGGCGGGAATTGCGGCACTGCTGCGCAGCGCAAAACCGAGCGCGGATTGGCAAACCATCAAAAATGCGGTGTTAACGGGGGCTCGAGGTTCTGGCGATGCGAACGCCGTTGGGCGCGGTGTGGCATTTGCGCCCGCCGCACTCGAGGCGTTGGGA
>JANOWZ010000225.1:0-3907 GCA_031418155.1 Deinococcales bacterium | reverse complement strand
CTTCCGGCGACGCAGACAAAGGTCACGATCTTGTCGAACCATGCCGAGCGTTGACCATTCGTGGGATTCTCACTGCCGGTGGCTTCAACAATTTTTTTCAGGTTCGCGCAGGTCGTCCAGTTGTAAATCGGTGAGACCACGATCACGCCACTCGAGGTTCGGATTTTCTCGTGCAAGAATTGAAACGCTGGCGATTGAAAAACCGTGTCGTTGTCGAAATCGGGCAGCAGGTGGTCTTTGTATTCGAGCCACTCGAGGTCGAGAACATCCGATAAATTTTCAGTCATCCAGCCGGCAAGTTGATTGCCTTTGCTGTCCGGGTCGAGGCTGGTGGAAAGCAAGAGTGTGCTCACGGGTTGCTCCGGTTGTGCAGCGCTTCCCACCGCTCCCAGGGAACCACACCGAGTTCGGGTTTGGGATCATCTGGCAACATCGCCAGAATCTCGAGCGAGTTCCCGTCCGGGTCGGTGAAGTAGACGCTGACGGCGGGCATCCAAGAAAAGACATGCAACGATCCTGAATCGTCATCCAGAAAGTTGCGCCATTGCAAACCGTGCCGCTCGAGGCTTTGACGAACCGTGTGCATCTTCTCGAGTGCGGTGGTGAAGGCGAAATGGTTCCTGAACCATTGGTTTTCTGGCACCTCCCACAGTCCGACCATCGCTTGACCTTTGATGATCCAGTAGATCGCCAGCCGTCGCTCTGGCTCAAAGGTGCCGATCTCAAGGCCAATCACGTCTTCGTAAAATCGCATGGCCCGTTCGAGGTTGCGAACCTTGATGTGCGTCTCGAACAACCCGGTGATGATCTCTTTCATGCCTTGACCTCGAGCATGGATTGCGCCTTGTAGCGTCCGCTCGGCCAGTCTGCCTCGATCAACTCGAGGATGCCTGGGACGCTGATTTCTGGCTCAGGTCGATCTGAAATGTCCTCGCCGGGGAATGCCTCTTGGTGCATCTGTGTGCGCATGTCGCCGGGATCGACCCAGTAGATTTTCCAGTCTGGATGCTCTGATGCGAGGACCCGAGAGACTTGCTCGAGTGCGGCTTTCGATGATCCGTAACCGCCCCACGTTTCGTAACCTTCCACGCCCGCGTCTGAACTGATGTTGATGACCCGAGGATTCGCTTTGAAGCTTGGTGCGGCGAGTTGAATCAATCGCAACGGTGCGAATGTATTGATCTTGTAGACACGCTCGAGTTCCGTGATCGGCATGTGCTCGAGTTTCGTCATCGGTCCGAGGATGCTGGCGTTGTTGACGAGCAGATCCAAGCCGCCAAAGTCTCGAGCGGCTGCGATCAAGTTTTGAGCGTGATTTTCGTCGCCGATGTCGCCTGAAATTGCTGTGACTTGGGTGTGTTGTGCGAGTTCTGAGCGTGCCGTCTCGAGTGCGTCTGATCCTCGAGCGTCGATGACGAGGTTCCAGTTTTTCTGCGCGAGTGCTTTGGCGAGGGCGAGCCCCAAGCCTCGGGATGCGCCGGTGATGATCGCGGTGTTCATGGTGTCTCCTGTGTTGTGGCTGGCCGTTGGCCCTGTGGAGTTGAGCGTACTCCCAAAATCCAAATAAAGCAAGTAAATACTGTTTTTAATTGTAAAAATAACTTTTATGTGTATACTCGATTCGATGGAACTCGTCTCACCCACCCTCGCAGCCATGCCCGAAACGCGCCGCACGATGCTGAACGCACTCAAAAAACGGGGCGAACTTCTGGCCGAAGAACTCGCCGAAATCGGTGGCATCACCGCCTCCGGCACGCGCCAGCACTTGCAGGCGCTCGAGGCCGATGGGCTGGTCACGCACCTCGAGCAACGCGAAGGTCGCGGACGACCCAAACACGTGTTTAAACTCACGCCCGCCGCCGATGCCCTGTACCCGCGCACGTATTCCGAACTGACCAACGAGCTTCTGGAATACGTTCAAGACGACGACCCGGAATTGCTCGAGCGCATCTTCAAACGCCGCATGAAACGCCGACTTGAACGCACGCAAGTCAGACTCAAACCGCTCAAATCGCTCGAGGATCGTTTGCGAGAACTGACCAAAATTCTGGACGAAGACGGCTACCTCGCCGATTTTGAGGTCAACAACGGCAAGTTTCGCATCACCGAACACAACTGCGCCATTCATGCGATTGCCTTGCGCTACGGTCAGGCGTGCTCCAGCGAACTCGAGTTCTTGAGGCTCGCACTGCCAGGCACCAAAGTTGAACGGGTCGCACACATGATCGCCGGTTCGCACGTTTGCGCCTACGAAGTCATGGCCAAGACAAAGCGATAAACCAGGTTTTTCGGACGTGTCGTAGACTGGCATCATGCAGCGCCTGCAAGCGAATGAACTCCCACCCAATGCCGTGCTCGTCGATGTCCGTGATGAACTCGAGGCGATGGCGAATCCGCTCGAAACCATTTCTGGCGGGCGAGTGGTGGTCAACATTCCACTCGCCGATCTCGAGGACGGTGCGGATGTGAGCCTGCCGTCGGACCGTCCGGTGATCGTGGTCTGCGGCAACGGTTCGCGTGGCGAACTGGCGGGCGCGTTTTTGCAGGCGGCGGGCGTGAACGATGTCAACATCTTGGATGGTGGCGTGCGGGCCTGGAAACGGGCGCTCGAGGGCGAGGTTGCGCTCGAGTTTCAAATCGCCAACCTGGATGGGATTCGTGCGGCACTCGAGCTGCAAACCAAGCTCGAGGCGTTGCCGAAGGTGCGTCAGGCGGGTGTCAGTGCGTCCGGTTTGGCTGTGGTGCGTGGCACGGTCACGCTTTCGGAAATCCGTCAAGCCTTACCAGAACTCGAGGTTTTGTAATGCGAAAACTTGGAACACTTGAAGTCTCGGGCCTTGGTCTGGGGTGCATGGGCATGAGTCAAGGCTACGGTGCGGCAGACGAGGCCGAAAGCCTGCGGGTGCTTGAGACGTACCTGGAATCGGGTGGGAATTTCTTGGACACGGCTGATGCGTATGGGCCGCACACCAACGAGGAACTGATCGGCAAGTTCTTGGTTGGCAGGCGCGAGAAGATCGTGCTCGCCACGAAATTTGGTTTGCAAGGCTCGAGCGTGACCGGCGAGCAACGCATCAACGGTCGGCCCGAGTACGTGCGGACCGCGTGCGAGGCGAGCCTGAAACGCTTGGGTACGGATTACATCGATCTGTATTACCTGCATCGCCTCGATCCAGAAACACCGATAGAGGAGACCGTCGGCGCAATGCGCGAACTGGTGCTCGAGGGGGTCGTGCGGCACATTGGCTTGTCTGAAATCTCGAGCCTTACCCTGCGTCGTGCCCATGTGGTCCATCCGATCAGTGCCCTGCAATCCGAGTACAGCCTCTGGACCCGCGAGATCGAATCCGATGTCTTGCCAAGGCTACACGAATTGGGCATCGGTTTCGTGCCGTTCTCTCCGCTTGGACGTGGCTTTCTCTCAGGCGAACTCAAACACCCTGACGACCTTGGACCGAACGATTTTCGGCGCAACCTGCCACGCTTTCAGGGCGAAAATTTCTTCAAGAACCTCGAGTTGGTCGAGGCTGTCAAAGCCTTGGCGCTCGAGAAAGGCATCACGCCGGGACAGTTGGCGCTCGCCTGGGTGCTCTCTAAAGGCGATCAGGTCGTGCCGATTCCGGGCACAAAGCGTGTCAAGTACCTGCAAGAAAACATGCAGGCGCTCGAGGTTGTGCTCAGTCCTGAAGAAATCTCTAAACTCGAGGCGGTCTTTCCGGTCGGGGCGAGTGCGGGCGAACGCTACGGCGAGGCGAACATGAAACTCGTCGATGCTTGAACATGACTGGACCGCCAGCAAAAGTCGAAACTCGAACAAATCAAGGAAAGCGCGACTGAGTGTCCCGTCCGGTTGAAGCCGAGCGCACCGTTTGCGCATGTGATGTATTGACGAGCGCACCCTACAGAA
>JANOWZ010000224.1:0-20425 GCA_031418155.1 Deinococcales bacterium | reverse complement strand
ACACGCTGAGACTTGAGCTTGTTCATCTTGCCCCCGTCCGCAACGCCCAAGCGAGCGCTGTACCCAACGCCGTGACGACGTAAAATCTCGAGGCGATTTTGACTTCCGACATTCCGGCCTTCTCGAAGTGATGGTGAATTGGGGTCATCAAAAATACGCGCCTTCCCGTACCGGTGGTGCGTTTCGTGTATTGAAACACGGAGACTTGAATCATCACGGACAGCACCTCGAGCACCGGAATGATCGCTGCGAACGGCAAGACTTTGCTCCAACCGTGAATGATGTACACGCCCGCAACCACGCCGCCGAGCGCATACGATCCGGCATCGCCCATGAAGATGCTGGCGGGCCTCGAGTTGTACCAGAGGTATCCAACGAGCGATCCAATCGTGATCGCTGCCAGTGGCGACGCGACCGCAAGCGGCAGCAAAATGATGGCGACCACACCGGCTGCCTGCCCATCGATGCCATCGGTAAAGTTGACCGCATTGACCGTGCCAACCGTGATGAACGTGTAAAACGCGACATCAATCCAGAAAATGTTCGTGACCCAAACGTGACGCGCCGCAACGATACTGAACACGAACGCCACCAGAATTTGCAACGGCAAACGCAACCGCGCCTGCAAGCCTTCGGTGCTGCCCTCGCCAGTCATCCTCGAGCGCACCTTGGCGTAATCGTCCAGGAATCCGATCAGGCCCATGCAAAAAGCCATGATGACGGCGGCCCAACCTTTTTCGTCGGACAATCCCGGAAATCCAACCATCACGAACCAAACGATGAAAATCACCAGGCCAAACGGCACGCCGCCCATCGTTGGTGTGCCATCTTTGCTGAGGTGCGTTTGCAGTCCGTCACGGCGAACCGGTTGGCCCCAACCACGACGACGCGCCAGACCGGTGAAGAATCCAACCGCGAGCCACGATGCGACGAGTGCGACAACGAACCTCATGGTGCAACCTCTACCGTGCTGAGTCCAGCAACCTCTACCGTGCTGAGTCCAGCAACCTCTACCGTGCTGAGTCCAGCAACCTCAAGAACAATTGTTTTCAATGGCTCGAGTGTTTTGGTGCGAAAAACATTCAACGTTTGACTCGAGAGCACCGCGACGACATTGCCACCTGCACTGACCTCAAGCACAAGCGAGTCGAGACTGATCGCCTTAACAATGCTATTGATGTTCGCCTCGAGTTTGGAATCTTTTGCAGAACTATTTTTAACACTGTAATTCACGCCATCAAAACTTGCGGTCAATGGCTCGAGGTTGCTTGTGGGTTCATTGCTGCCGGAGGTTGTAGAGTCAAGACAATTCACGTTTGCCTGTAGCTTACCCGCCCGAACAGCGGTAAAGACACCGGTCAGGTCGCGCACCTGATCGGGACGGCGCTCGAGTTGCTGTACTTTGCTGCCCGCATACGAATACACGCCACCCTCGAGCGTGAAAATGCAGCGTGCAGTCAGCAGGAACGGACGACCCAAAATGCTGACGCTGGCAGGAGTACCCGAGGCTTTCGCCACCGTGCCCGCTCCGGGCATCGCCACCCAAGGTTCGCTGAGATTATTCTGATCGCGCCACGCGATACTCGAGGCGTTCGCAGGATGTGCGAGTTTTTGCGCCGTGAACTCTGGTGCTCGGGCCACCCAAGCTTGACCACGGATCGTCCAGGCAACCTCGCCGTGAGGACTGACGGAAAGCGAAGAAAAGCTCGAGGCGAGTGGCCCGTTTGAAGATGGTGCGCAACCCGAGAACGCGATCAATAAAACGACAGCTCGTAGGGGCGAACTCATCATGCGACCGCATGTGTTACATGGCGTTCGCCCCGCATCGCCCACAGGTTCACAACCTCGCACGAACCGCCTCCGAAATCACGTTCATGCCAACGCTCAATGATCCCTTGACCAGCACCACATCACCAAGCGCGAGGATGGCTTCAACGGCTGGCACGGCCTCAAGTGCGGTTGCAAACGCCTGTGTTTTTGCGCCGGATACTCGGGCGGCACGGGCGAGCGTTTCGGCCTCACGGCCCACAGCAATCACAATCGGTGCGACCTCTCCGGCGCGTTTGCCAATCTCGAGGTGGTATTGATGCGAGTGTTCTCCAAGTTCACGCATGTCGCCGATCACGGCAATCTTGCGTCCGGGTTGACGTTCGAGCACTTCGAGTGCGGCGGTCAGGGAGAGCGGGTTGGCGTTGTACGCATCGTCAATCAAGTTGACTTTTCCACGTTCGATTCGCATTCGTCCGCCGGGAACTTCAACGTTTTTTATCCGGGCAATTGCAGCCTCGAGATTCGCACCAAAATTCTTTGCAACCGCAAGCGCACCGAGGGCCGCCTCCGCAACTTTCGCACTGGGACTCGAAACGAAAACCGTGTGACCAGCGAATTCGAATGTCGTACTCGAATCTGAAAGCTCGAGGTTCGTGCCGCGATGCGTGGCGCGTTCACCAAAACCGTAGGTGGCAATACCGGGGTAATACTTGCCCGCACTTTCGGCGACCAGTCCAGGATTGCCGTCAAGGATGTGTCCTTTCTCAAACGCGACACCTTCAACGCTGCCCAAAAATTCCAGGTGCGCCGGTCCGATGCTCGAGATCATGCCGAGGTCTGGGCGGACGAGTTGCACGAGTTGCGCCATCTCACCGATGCGGTCGATGCCCATCTCGAGCACGTGCGTTTCGTTTTGTCCAATCGCGCTGAGCATGTGACAGGCGAGTGCATTGAGCGTGTTCAGGTTTCCCGGAGTTTTTCCAGCCTCGAGTGTGACTGCAAGAAATTCTTTGAGCGTCGTTTTGCCCGCCGATCCGGTCACACCGACGATTCGTGCATTCGTTGTGTCGCGCCATGCTCGAGCCCAGACTCGCAACGCAACGGCGGCATCGTTGACGCGCACGGCCCTGGGCACATTCAAATCGGTCAGCACGAACGGAGCGCCAGCCTCGAGTGCGGCGTTCACGAATCGATTGCCATGCATCTGCTCTCCGGCCAACGCCACGAATGCCGTGTCCGTATTCACCAACCTCGAGTCCCAGGTGATCGCCTTCGCAGGTCGCGCATCGCCCGTGACTTCGAGCGCACCGAACGCCAGAATCCAAGCTCGAGGATCGAGTGCTGGCGCGGTTGCGGTCATGACAAGACTTTCATGGTTGGACTTTCGCAGTTCCAGATGAGCCGTGATGAGCACGCCCATCTCGGATCGTGGCTCGAGAAATGACGCGGATCATTTTCGTTTCACCCCGGTTTTTGAACCATCCTTGCCCGGAGCAATACCCCACGCGGCGAGGACTTCCTCGGCAATTTCACGGAAGGCGGGTGCGGCGACTTGCGAACCGTGGTTCTGTTTTTTCGGCCCAAGCACTTCGACGACCATCGTGACTTTCGGCGCGTCACATGGGAAAAATCCGGCGAAGAGTGCATCGTAGACATCCGTCGAGTAACGTCCATTGACCGAGACTTGCGCGGTTCCAGTCTTGCCACCAATGCAGTACCCTTTGATCGTTGCCGCCCACGGGATGCCCTCCTCGACGGCGGTTTTCAGCATCGCTCGGGTTTGCGTTGCGGCGGTGCTCGAGATCACGCGCTTACCCTCGAGTTCGGGGCCACCCTCGATCAGTTTTGGTGGGATCAACATACCGTCGTTGGTCAAGACACTGAAAGCCGTCGCCAGCCCGAGCGCGGTGGTGCTGATGCCTTGCCCAAAGGTTGCGGTGGCAAAATCCACAGGTTTCCAATCGTTCCAATCGCGCAGCACACCGGCACGTCCGGGTGCACCGTTCAATTCTGTCCTCGAGCCGAAGCCAAAATGCGAGAGGTAATTGAAGGTTTTTTGTGGTTCCATCTTTTCGGCCATCGTGCTGATGCCGACGTTTGATGAATACCGCAGGATTTGTGTCAAGGTCGGGTGGTCGATTTTTGTGCCATCTTTGTTGCGGCGCGGCAGCACGTCGTTGATGATGTGCCGTCCGACCCGGCGCGACATCGGGGCATAAATCGTGCTGTCGGGCGTGGCCTTGCCCGAGTCGATCAGTGCAGCGGCGATCAGGGCCTTGGTGGTCGATCCCGGCTCGAAGACGCGGCGCGTGGCCCGGTTCTGCCAGAGGTTTTCGATGTCGCTCGGCAGGCCACGCCGCAGGTCAATGCTGGCCGGATTGAAACTCGGGGCGTTCGCCATCGCCAAAACCCGGTTCGTGCCAACCTCAAGGATGACCACGCTTGCACCCTGCGCTTGCTGTTTAACACGCACGCGCTCGAGTGCGGCCTCGGCGGCAGCCTGAGAAACTGGGTCTATCGTCAAAATAACATCTTGACCGGCCTTGAGTCGGGCCTCCTCAAAAATCTCGAGGCCGGAGAGCCCCCTGTCCTTGCCTTTGAAACCGATCAAATGCCCTGCAAGCCTGCCTTGCGGGTAGGCGCGTTGCAGGTCGGGGAGCGGGTCGCTTTTTTTGTCGCGTTTGGGCCGGTAACTTTCGGCCAGCACGGTCCCGTCTCGCAGCATGATCCGGCCTCGGGTTTTGCTGCTGGCAATCACCGATTCACTCGGCAGGGCGGTCTGGTGAATGGCGAACGACCACCACAACCAAACCAGCGGCGCGAGCATGAACAAGCCCACAAACCAGATGCGGGCACGGATCACACGCGGTGGCGTGATCGGTGCGTTCTCACCGGTGGAACGTGTGCTTCTCGAGGGGCTTGCATACCTCGAGCCCGAATTCTTTGGTCTGGAACGGTTGCGACCCGTGGCGGCGGTTGAACGGGCCCGAGATGCCGAACGTGTTTTGAGGGCCCGAGATTTCACCGCCATTGTGTCCTCACCTCGATTCGTTCGGCGTTGGCCGGTGCGGGTGGTTCTTGCAGGCTCGGTAGGCTGTTGGTTTCGTGTGGCACGGTGGTCCACGGGATCATGCCGTTTGCCCTGGCCCAAGCGCCAACGCGGGCGTCCCCCTCGAGTGAATCGACTTCGCGGCGAAGTTCGGCCTGACGGTCCATCAGGCGGTCGCGTTCCTGCTCAAGTTGAATCAAGTTCGGGTACGTCGCTCGCGTGACGTATCGCGTTGCGGCAAGTCCGCACAAGAGCACGACGTAAACGAATAAGAATTTGTGCGTGCGTGCCTTGAGGTTCATGACCTCACCCCGAGTGTGCCTGGGTCCATAACCCCGAGTGCGCCTGGGTCCGTGACCCCGAGGGTTGGCTCAAGTTTTTCGGCGGCACGAAGTTTCGCGCTTCTCGAACGAGGATTGCGGGCGACCTCTTCCAAACCCGGTTCGAGCGGTCGTTTGGAAAGCGCGTGCAATTCTGGATTGCCGCGCACGAAATGTTTGACCATCCGATCCTCGAGCGAATGAAAGCTGATCACAACCAAACGCCCGCCGGGTTTGAGCACGCTGACTGCACCGCGAAGACCTTCCTCGAGTGCACCGATCTCGTCGTTCACATAAATACGCAAGGCTTGAAAGCTGCGCCGTGACGGGTGAATGCCTCGAGAATGCCCGCCGGGATACGCCCTGCGGATCAGTTCGGAAAGTTGACCCGTGGTTTCAATCGGTGCTTTGTCTCGAGCCTCGACGATATTGCGGGCAATGCGGCGCGAGTGGCGTTCTTCGCCGTACTCGAACAAGATTCGGGCGATCTCCTCGGCCTCGAGATCATTGATGGCATCGGCGGCGCTCGGTCCAGATTGACTCATGCGCATGTCGAGCGGTGCGTTGCCGTGATAGGAAAACCCGCGTTCGGTATCGTCAAGTTGGAAGCTCGAGACACCCAAATCCATCAGTACGCCGTCGACCTTGCGACCCTCGAGCCGGTTTGGAAGATCACGAAAATTGCTCTGAATCAACTCAAGGTTTGCAAGGTTTTCGCCACCCACCCGTTCGAGCGCGTAAGGGTCCTGATCGACCCCGATCACGCTCGCGCCCGCCTGAAGCAGCAATCGCGTGTGGCCCGCACCGCCGAGCGTCGCATCGACGATCAGCTTGCCGGGACCAGGCTCGAGCATTTCCAGCACCTCGAGCGGCATGACCGGCTCGTGAACCAATGGTTTGCCCATGTTTATGTTCGTGTTTGCGGGGGGTTCGAGCGTCATCATCCGACCAATTTCCTTAAGACTTCCGGCAAATCATCCTGACGCGGCGGCATGGTTTGAACCTCGGCGATCACGGCGTTCCAACGGTCCGTGTTCCAAATCTCGAGGCGTTTTGGCGCACCGGTCACAACCACATCGGCCTCGAGCGAACCATAATTGCGCAACGTGCCCGGAATGCTGACGCGGCCCTGTGCATCCAACCTGACCTTGTTCGCGCCGGAGTAGAAAAAACGCATGAAATCGCGTCCAGCCTTGTCATTCAACGGCAAATCCATCACGGCAGACTCGATCCGTTGCCATTCGCTGGTCGGAAAGACGTACAGACAGCCCTCAAAGCCTCGGGTCAGGACCATGCCATCCTCGACGAACTTCCGAAAGTCGGGTGGCATCACCACGCGCCCTTTGTCGTCGATTGTGTAAGGGTGTTCCCCGAACGGCATTTCCCACAACCTCCCACTGTCCGCCCTGCGTGATTCAGTCTCAGAACCTGCCTTTTGCCCGTGTACAGCGAAAACTGACCTTCAACGAAGCGTAGCACGTGGTTCCCACTTTTTTCCACCCGTCCCCACTTTTCCCCACTTTCCACCTCAAAGATGAGTTTTCATCCCCACTCGAGGACGAAAGCCAGTGTCAAACTTGACGAAAGTCTGGATCGAAGTCGAGGTTGCTGGACTCAGCACGCTCGAGGTTGCTGGACTCAGCACGCTCGAGGTCGGAGCTTCAAACCTTGCTCGAGACAGAAAATGCTCGAAAGCGACCCGAATTCGGGCTCAATTACCGCTGATCGTCCCAAACTTGCGACAAGGCATCCCGAAATGCCTCGGCGAAGACTGTTTCAAGGTCTTTATCCTGCTCGAGTTCATCCTGCGCGGAAATGTTGCTCGCCATCGCCCAACGCACCCGAGCGCCGCTGGCATCGTCCACATTGCCGAGACGGGCGATCTCACGGGCGATGATGCGAATCGCCTCGAGCGGATCGCCAGTCGGAGGGAAAACCTTCTGCGTGCGCAACTCATTCTGGCCCGAAACCAAACTGACATTCGCCACGATGCGCCCACCAACACGGCGCAGGAAGATTTGATCGACCCACCAGTTGCGCACCCGCAACGGACGGAATTCTCGAGATGCACTTGGTTTAGACGGACGACGGGCCACGGGCATCACCGTACCGGTTTGGGATGTGAATAAACAGGCTCGAGCGTACATCTGAGGGCCATTCGTGTTACTGGCAAGGGCGAACGTCATGTAACACATCCGGTCGCATGATTTCGCCCTACGAGAACCGGTTTACAGACCGTTCAGGAACTCGAGCAAGACACGGTTGAAGGCTTGCGGTTGCTCGAGGTTGCTCATGTGACCAGCGTCTTTGATGACCTCGAGTTTAGAACCTTTGATTCTGGCGTACATGTCTTCGCTGGCGGCGACCGGCGTGGGTTTGTCATGCTCGCCAACGACAATCAGGGTTGGAATCTTGATGGTCTCGAGCATCGGTGTTGAATCCGGTCTGAAGGCCATCGCACGTGCCGCGGCCGCCGTTCCAACCGCACTCGCTGCCAGGTGCATGTCGCGCAAGCTCGAGCGAACCTCTGAACCTGCACCCTCAGCGACGAGTTTGACAATGTTGGAATCGGCCAGCCACGTCATGCCTTCGCGTTCGACACGATCCGCCAACGCCAACCGGTTCTTGACCTGATTGGGATTGTCCGGCGTGGCCCGCGTGTCTGCCAGCAGCAAAGCTCGAGCCAGGTTTGGAAAACGCTCGAGCAAACGAAACGCGATGTACCCACCCATCGACAGGCCAACGATCACGGCTCGATCCACCTCGAGTGCCACCAGCGATTGCTGCACACAATCGGCATACGAATCCATGCTGACGTGTTGCAGGGCGGGCGCACCGGCAAACCCTGGCAGGTTCGGCGCGATGGCCGTCCAACCCGCAGCACGCACCGCCTCAAGTTGTGGGGTCCACATGCCACGGTGTAACGGAAACCCATGCACGAACAAGATCACGTTCTTCATGCTGCCAGAATACGACTCGAGACTCCGAGCGTTGTGAGCCTCGAGACACGCCCTGGATAACCTGTCAGAATGCGCCAGTGTTCGCCTACTGCCTGCCCGGAACGCTCGAGAGCCTTGACCACCTCACGCCCGCACTGTGGGATGCCGGGGCGCAGGGACTCGAGGAGCGTGGCGATTCGTTGCTCGCGTACTTTGAGAACCCGGTTGAATTGCCGTTCGATGGTGTTTGGCTGGAATCAGACGATACGGATTGGATTGCCAAATACCGCGCCAGCCTCAAACCGGTACAGGTTGGACGGATCATCGTCAATCCGGGTAGGGAGTTGAGTCCAAACGAAATTGACGATTCGATTGTGATCGACCTCGAGCCTGGATTGGCCTTCGGCACCGGGCAGCACGAGACGACGCGATTGGCAATTCGTGCCTTGCAAAATCTGCAACTCGAGAAGGCTCGAGTTTTGGATGTCGGCGCAGGCAGCGGCATTCTGGCCCTGGTCGTCGCAAAACTTGGCGCAACCGCAATTGGCGTGGATAACGACGAAAAAACGGTTCCGGTCGCCCGAGAGAACGCGATCAAAAATCACGCGAACGTCGAATTCATTGAGGGCATTCTCGAGGATGTCCTCGACCGAGGTCCGTTCGATGTGATCGTCGCCAACCTTTTCGCTGAATTGCACGACATGCTGATGGCGCAGTACAAACTTGTGCTCGATTCTGGCGGCACGCTGATCCTGACTGGCATTCTCGCCGGGACCGAACAGGCTGATGCGGGCGAACGCATCACTTGGGACACCAACAGCGGGCGCGAAACCCTGGTTACTCGCGCACTCGAGCGTGAAGGGTTCACATTGCTGCGCCGCGAACAGGAAGGCGAATGGGTGCTGCTCGAGGCCAAACTCCGATGAGATCACATCGCGCATTCGTCGCAAAACTCGAGCCGGTCATCACGCTCACGGGTCGAGAATTCGATCACCTTCGCGTGCTGCGAGCCAACATTGGTGATCACGTCACGGTCTTTGATGGCGCTGGACTCGAGGCCGATTCGCAAATCATCAGTACCGATGAAATGTCGATCACGCTCGAGCTTGGAGAAATACGTGCCGTGACGCTCGAGCCACCGCAAGCCATCACGCTCGCCATCGGATTGTTGAAGGCCGACAAACTCTCCGATGTGGTTCGCGCCTGCACCGAATTGGGTGTCAACAAATTTCAATTGTTGATCACCGAGTTTTCGGATGCCAAAGAAATCGGCTCGCAAAAACTTGAACGCCTGCGCCGTGTCGCGCTCGAGGCCGCCAAGCAATGCCGTCGCAGCGTCGTGCCAGACATACTCGAGCCGATCAAACTGATTCACCTCGAGCCAGGTTTATGTTCAATCGTCGCGCATCCGGGTTCTGGCATTCGTGCTCGAGAAGTCGTCACTTGGGATTCACCCGTGACCGTGATCACCGGTCCCGAAGGCGGATTCTCGAGTCGTGAAATCGAACTGCTCGAATCTCGAGGCGTGACGCAAGTTGGTTTGGGGCCGCGCATCTTGCGGGCCGAGACCGCGCCAAATGCCTTGATTGCCGCGCTGACCGCCGCCGAAAATCTTTAAGCCCGAGGGTTCAAGCGTCCGAGCGTAAAGGCCAGTATCGCATTCGCCACGGTGAAAGCCAACAAGACCGTTGGAATGATCGCGGCATTCGTAGCCGTCAATGCCGCAATGATTGGCGGGAAGATCACACCACCAAAATTCGCACTCGCCAAAATCCATGAGGTCATGCTCAGCGAGGCTCGAGTTTGCGTTGTGAACCATGACAGGGCGCTCGGGAAGATCGGGCCGGTGAACAGGCCGCACGCGGCATACGCATACGGCGCGAGGACCGGCACGTGCGCCAACGCGAGGCTGAAGCTCATCCCGATCAGGCAGATCAACACGAGGCTCGGGGCGGGCACACGCAAACTGATTGGAGCCACCAAAATTCGTGCGACCAGACCACCGAACCAAAACAGTGAACTGAAGAAAGCAGCATCCCTCAAGGGCATTCCAAAAGCATCGTGCAAGTGACGCGGTTCGTTTGCGCCAGCACCGACCTCGGCCCCGACGTACAACAAAAACATCATGGCAAATCCAAGAATCCACGACCAAGCGATTCGGCTCGAGCCAGACGAATTGGATTGAACCTCGAGTGATTTTTTTGCGGATTCGAGTTGACGGGCGGTGAAGGCGAGCGGAATCATCAAGCCTGCGACGATGGCGGTCAGCAAAAATGGCACGCGAAAATTATCGAGGAAATTGCCAACCAAAATTGGTCCCAGAATCGCACCGACACTCCAAGCGGCATTGAGCAAACTGACCATCGCCGTGCCTCGAGAGCCGAAGCCGCTGGCAAACAAGGTGTTGAAATTCAGGACGCTGCCACCATAGCCGAGACCGGTCAAGAAGGCGCATGCCAACAGCAAGTTCCAACTTGGCGCGAGGCTCAGCCCGAATGTGCCGAGTGTCAGACACGCCGCAGCAATCAAGAGTGAATTGGTTTTGGAAAGGAATTTCTCGAGCGCACCATTCGCCAGAATCATCACCACATTGCCAATGAAAAAGGCACTCAGCAAAAAATTGGCCGTTCCGACATCGAGATCAAACGTGCTGCGAATGGAGAACAAAGCGGGACCGAGCATGGCTTGCAGCAAACCCATCAAAACGAAAGTCACGAATCCTGCAAACGTCAAACCGAGCGGCAAATTGGAATCTCGAGGTGTCTCGAGGGCGTTGGAATTCACCAGACGAGTATACCGATGCGAGTACAGACGCGAACCATCAGGTCTTGTCGCGCTCGATCAGCAAGCCAACCATTGATCCGAACAGCAAACCCCAGAAGGCACTGCCCAAACCGAGCAGTGTCACACCAGATGCGGTGACCAACAAGGCGAACACGCTCGAGTCGCGGTGGCGCGAATCGTTGAAGGCTCCGGTCAGGCAACTCTGAATGGTTCCCGATAAAGCGAGACCAGCCATTGCCGCAATCAGCGCGTGCGGCACGGCCAGAAATACCGCAACGATGGTCGCGCCAAAAAGCCCGAGCGTGGCTTTGAGAATCCCGGCGGTCAGGCCAGCGCCGTAACGCAATTTCGGGTCTGGGTGCGCGTCGCGCCCGTTCGCAATTGCGGCGGTGATCGCGGCGAGCGTCAAACCGTGACACAGCAATGGCGCGAATGCGGCGCTGAGCAAACCGGTGCTCATCAGTGCGCCTCGAGTCGGTGGTTCATAGCCGTTGGCCCGCATGACCGCGAATCCCGGTGCGTTCTGACTGGCGAGTGCGAGGGCCAGCAATGGAAATCCCAAACCGATCAACGCGGGAATCGACAACGCTGGCGCGACAAACATCGGAATCGCAACCTCGAGCTTGACTCCTTCGAGATTGAACTTGCCGAGCAGTGCGGCAGTCACAAATCCAGATGCGAGTGCCCAAGCCATCGGCACGCGGCTGGCGGTTTTCTTGGCGAGCAAAAAAACCGCCAGCATCACCAGAATCATGATCGGCTCAAGCGTGATTGAACTGAACAACTCGAGGCCGTACTTGAAGAGGATTCCAGCGAGCACCGCAAGTGCGACATTTTGCGGCACGAGGCGCATCACGCGATCAAACAATCCGGTCGCACCAAAAAACGCGATCATTAAACCGACCACGATGTACGCGCCGACGGCCTCCTCGAGTTTGTACTGCGAGAGCGAACTGGCGAGCACCGCAAGGCCCGGTGTGCTCCAGGCAGTCAGGACTGGCTGTCGATACCAGAGGCTCAGGCCGAACGATAACAGGCCACTGCCAACGGTGATGGACCAAACCCAAGAGGACAATTGCGCACTCGAGAGGTGCGCCTTTTGTGCCACATCGAAAGTCAGCACGAGCGAACCGGTGAAGCCAACAATCACGGCGAGCACACCAGCAATCCAAGTTGATGCTGTGAAGGCTCGAGGTAATTCTTGAAGGCGAGCAGACAGGCTGATCGGTGATTGAATCATGCGGGATCCAATGGTTTTTCGTTGCGACCAACAATCAGGGCCACGCCGATCATGGTCAAGACCAAACCGACGATCGCCGTCCAACCGAGGCGTTCGCCAAACAGAAAATAAGCCTCGAGCGCGGTCAATGGCGGCACGAGGTAGAACAGGCTCGAGACGCGGGCGGCGCTTCCGCGACGAATCATCCACAGCAGCAAGAGGATCGCACCGAGCGAGATTGGGCCGACGAACCAGGCGAGCGTCAGCACGAACGGTGTGGTCCATTGCACCACGCGAGACTCGAGGACGAAAGCGAGAATCACAAAGACGATGCTCGAGGCGAGGTATTGCACGAGCGTTCCGGTGATCAGTGGCGTGCTCGAGCCGAAGCGTTTTTGGTAAACCGTGCCAACCGTGCTCGAGAGTAGCGCTACAACGCAGGCAACAATACCGAGCGGCTGGACTTGATCGAATCCGGTCATTTTTTCGGCGATGGCGAACATCACGCCAACAAAACCACACCCGAGGCCGACCCATTGCCGCACAGTGACTTGCTCTCCCAACGCTCGAGCGGCGAGGCTCGAGGTCAGGACGGGTTGCAGGTTGACGATGATGGCGCTCAGGCCAGCGGGGACACCAAGTTTGATGCCGAAGAAGACTCCGCCGAGGTAGCCCGCGTGAAGGAGCAATCCGGCGATGGCGGCATGAAATGCTTGCGCTCGATTTGGAAAACGCTCCCGCAAAATCAATACCAGCAGCAACAGTGCGAGCATTGCCAGCAGCAAGCGAATCGAGAGAAACGTGAACGGTTCGGCATACGGCAATCCGAATTTCGCGCCGACGTAACCGGTGCTCCAAAGCAGCACGAATAACACCGGGGCGAATACGGCCAGCTTGGACGTATGACTGGTCATGGTGCGCTCCAACGCTCGAGGGCCGTTTGCCAGTGCGCCTCGAATGCAAGTCGTGCGGGCGCGGCATCGTGCGAGTTCAAGGATTGCTCGAGCGCCTGGATCACCCGTTCATGCTCAAGCACACTCTCGAGTGCGGTGGGTCCGCCGCACCAATAGGTGATCTCGAGCCGGATGTGATTGGTTTTCAAAGTGGCGATAATGTTGGAGAGTTCCGGATTGGCGTTCCGACCCTCGAGCGTGGAAAGTCCAGTCAATGCTTCGTGAAGCGCGGTGTCGTTCAGGGCGGCGGCCTTGGCATCTCCCCTCTTCAATGCTTGACGCACCAGACCGTTCAACTTGCGCATGGTCTTGATGTCCGCTTGAGTCATTTGTGGCAAAGCCCGCTCTAGGGCCAATGGTTCGAGCACGCGCAAGATCGGGTAGATGCGTGCCGCCAATTCGTGCGTGACCGGTGCGACCCGCGTCCAGGCATTTTGTTTGGTTTCGATCAGGCCCTCGTCCTCGAGTCGGCGCAACGCTTCACGCACGGGCGTTCTGGAAATACCGAGTTGTTCGGCCAGGTCAGCGTCGCGCAGTTTCTCGCCAGGCTCGAGCGTGCCAGTGATGATCCAATCTCGCAGGCGCGAGTACACGTCGTCTCGCATCAAGGATTTCTCGAGCTTGGTTGCTGTGGCTGGAGCGGGCACAAAGTAGTATATCACATATCAATTTTGACCTGCTGACTTGAGCGCGGCACAAACCAACAAACCGGCTATACTCGAGCATTCTCAACCAGGAGCGACAGAACCCAATGGAGGCTCAAATGTTTCAACCTGACCTGCTCAAAGACAAAGTGATTCTCGTCACCGGCGGTGGCACCGGCCTGGGCCGTTCGATGGTTGAACGCTTCCTCGAACTCGGTGCAAAAGTGGCCATCACGTCACGGCGCAAAGAAATGCTCGAGACGGTCGCAGCAGAATTACGCGAAAAAACCGATGGCGAGGTTTTCACAACTGGCGTGGACGTGCGCGATCCAGAGGCCGTGACACGCATGATCGATGAGGTCTCGAGCCATTACGGTCAGATCGATGTGCTCTTGAACAACGCCGCCGGGAATTTTATTTCACCGACCGAACGTCTGTCACATCGGGCTGTGGATGCGGTGCTCGGCATCGTTTTGCATGGCACGTTTTATTGCACGCTCGAGGTGGGGAAACGGTGGATTGCGGCGGGTCACAAAGGGGTCGTGTTGAACATCGCCACAACCTACGCACTTCAAGGTTCTGGCTACGTCGTGCCGTCTGCCGCCGCCAAAGCGGGCGTGGTCAGCATGACCAAATCGCTCGCGTCCGAATGGGGCAAATACGGGATTCGATTGAATGCGATTGCACCAGGACCATTTCCAACCGAAGGCGCCTGGAGCCGACTAATGCCGAGCAAGGAAATCGAACAACTCTTTAATGACCGAATCCCATTAAAGCGTCACGGCGATCACCTCGAGCTTGCGAACCTGGCAGCATTTCTGGTGTCCGATGGCGCGGCGTACATCACCGGTGATCTGATCTCGATTGACGGCGGCGAAACCGTTTGGGGTGCTGGCGAATTTAACGTGCTGGATAAGGTCACACCCGCGCAATGGGATGCGCTCGAGGCGATGCGCAAGAGGTAGGGCGCAAGAAGTGAGGCTCGACTTACATTGCAAAGGCGCTGTCGTTGCGAATACTCCACTGGCCCAGGATTTCGATCACTCGGTTCGGGGCAACTTCGGCACGAAAACGAGTGTACGGCATCCCAAAACGCATTCCAATCTCTTCAACCTCGCCGAATTTCACGGCATCAGCGAAATCAGCTTGGACTGGGAACGTACACCATGGACTTTTTTGCTGTTCATGTGGCCTCCAAAAAATCTTTAAACAAAGTAATGCGGCACGAATCTCGAGGTGTTATCCGTAATCAAGGATTCCGCCTCTCGAATGCCGATCCCGGCAGCCATGTCACCAACGATCCATGAACCGATCACCGGGTGCAGTGGGCGCTCGCTCGAGCCAAAATTTGGCAATGGTGCGAAGACCTGGTACACAAATCCTTCCTCGCCGTACTCGCCACCGGTCTTGACCTGCGTGCCATCTCGGGCCTCGATGCTGATGTTCGCGCCCTCGCGTGACAGCAATGGTTTTTTGACGTAGCCGCCATCGAAACCAATGCCGCGCAAGGCCTCGAGTGAACGGTACGACGGCAGCAAATTTGGGTGTCCCGGCGAGAGTTCCCACAAGATTGGCAGGATGCCTTTGTTGGAAAGGATCATCTTCCAGGCCGGTTCCAGAAACAGGCTTGAGCGTTGCAACAGATGCTGCCCGAACGGTTCATGCACAATCCACTCCCACGGGTAGAGCTTGAACAAATGTTTGATCGGTGCGTTCTCGAGGTCCACGAATTGCTTGTTCGCCTCATGCCAACCGATCTCCTCAACCGGCACGAACGCGGTTTTGATTCCGGTTTGCGTGGCAACATCGCGCAGGTATTCCACAGTCACGCGGTCCTCTTCGCTCTGGGTCACGCTCGAGAAGTGCAGGTTGGTCAGACCACGCACAGATCGCATCCAGCCGAATTGCTCGAGTAACTTTTCGTGTATCGAATTGAACTGATCCGCCTCGGGCATGACATCCTCGAGCCAAACCCATTGCGCCACGCTCGCTTCAAGAAGTGCTGTCGGCGTGTCGGCGTTGTACTCGAGCATTTTCGGAGCACCCGTGCCATCGAATCGAAAATCGAAACGCCCGTACAGGGTTGGATCATCACGGTCCCAGGATTCACGACAGAGTTTGGTAAACGCCGCTGGAATACCCAACTCGGCAAACCGATCCTGAAAAATCACGTGATCGACCGCCGCGAGGCACAGGCGATTCAATTCCTGCGTGGCCTTTTCAAGCTCGAGGATTTCGCGTTCCTTGAATTGGTACGCGGCACGTTCATCCCAGTAAATGGACGGGGCAGCATTTGGCGTTGCACCCATCGAATGAAACGAGAATCCAACCTCCTCGTTTCGCGCCTGCCAGTTCGCTCGAGGTTCCAGGCGAATGCGTTCCACTATCCGCCCAACCCGCCAAAAGACCCTCTCGAAGTGCGCCCAAAGCCACCACGGGTCACGCCGGTCGTGTTGATGGCGCTCGGTGAGCCGCTCAGGAATCGACCGCTCGAGTCAAACCTGGCACTGTTCGGGGCGGCCACCGGTTGCGTGGCGGTCAAACCGTTCGCGCCATACGGATAAAAAAATGGACGACCACCAAAGAACAAGAAATGCGGTCCGTAATACGCGCCGCGCTCATCACGGCAACGGTCATCACCGATGCCCCAATCCGCCTCGCACTCGGCCCGAGACCGGTACTGCGTGCGTTGCGTTTCCAGTTGCTCCTCGGCGCAGGACACCAACGAGGCGCTGGCAATCAAGGTCAACGCGATGGCTTTTGAGCGTTTCATCAACAAACTCCTTCTTGAGGATCAGAACTTCACCCTCCAGAGAATAGTACGCGAAGCACACTCCAAAAGTTCCAATGCCCCGAATCAACTGCGCAAGAGGACCGATACGACACAAAGCCAAGGTAGACTCGAGCGATGCCGCAAACCTCCCCCCGCAAAAAAGTCATTGTTCACACGGATGGATCATGTCTTGGCAATCCTGGGCCTGGCGGTTGGGCCGCAATCCTCGAGTACGCCATGCAGGACGGCAGCAGCAAAACCCTCGAGTTATCGGGCCGTGAAGAAAACACCACCAACAACCGCATGGAGTTGACCGGTGCGATCAAAGCGCTCGAGATCCTTAAGCAACCCTGCGACGTGGTAATCGTTACGGATTCCAAATACGTACAACACGCCTTCACCAAAAACTGGTTGACAGGATGGCAACGCAACGGCTGGAAAACCGCCAGCAAAGAACCTGTCAAAAACCGTGAACTCTGGGAAAAACTGCTTGAGCTAACCCAACTTCATGTCGTCACCTGGGACTGGACCAAAGGTCACGCTGGTCACGACCTGAACGAACGCTGCGACCGACTCGCCAACGCACAAGCCCGAGGGTCGTGATTCAGCACGCTCAAGGTCAGTGAACCCAATTCCAGCCTGAACCTTGCGGCAAACCAGCTTGACACGTCTCGAGCCCTCTGTTACGGTCAATTGGTTGTGCCGCTCTAGCTCAATCCGGTAGAGCACCCGATTTGTAATCGGAAGGTTGTCGGTTCGATTCCGATGGGCGGCTCCAAGAGAAAACCCCGTGAGATACGGGGTTCTTTTATTTCCTGGGTTTGGTCGAAGATGGTCAAAGTACCTCTTCGGGTGTAACCGGGGTGTAACGTGTTCCTAATTGACCGTCACCGAAACGACCTCACGCACCGGAATTGGACGGCTTCCGAGGTCAATCATTACGTCTCGCTTCTCTGATTCGAGGACATGAACGAAAAATCCTGATCTGCCTTCTATTCAAACGAGGCAACCCTCACAGGCAAAAATGGAAGTGGAAAACCATCCTCGTCGTGCAATGCACGCGGCGCGTGACGCCTTGTTTTACGTCCTCCGTACTGGCTGTCAATGGCGACAACTTCCTGAAACCTTCCCACCCTGGAGAACCATTTATGGTTATCACCGTCGATTCTGCGAACTTGGATTGTGGGAACGTTTGAACACCGAACTGCGAATTCGTTTACGGTTTCTTGATGGTCGTAAAACGCAACCAACCGCCGTGGTGTTCGACACTCAAAGCGTGAAAACAACACCTGTTGGTGCTGAACGAGGCTTTGATGGGTACAAAAAGATCAGTGGAAGAAAACGATTCTTACTGGTTGACACGCTTGGATTGCTGTTACTGGTGAAGATCGTGCCTGCGAACATGGCTGAGACGAAAGCGGCAATGGCAGGGCTCGAGAAGGTCAACGAAGTGTTCAGTATGGTCACGCTGGCATGGGCTGATCAAGGCTTTGGAGGTGAACCGTTCAGCGGTTGGTTGATGAAAGAAGTGGGTTGGAAGCTCGAGTTGACGGGTGGAATTTCTACACCTGGCAAACCTGATTTCGAGGTGGCTCCGAGGCGCTGGGTGGTTGAGCGGACCATTGCTTGGTTGTGTCGGAATCGGCGTTTGGTGTGCGATTTCGAGCGGTTGGTGGTGGTCAGTACGGGTTGGGTGTACGCAGCGATGACACTTTTGATGGTCCGTAGGTTGGCGAAAACACCGTGATACACGAATTCAAACATGGTCTACCCAGCGTTTCAACCCTGGAGCCGTTCGCACTGTTGAAATCAGAACCACATCTACCTGCCGACCCTGGTACGAATCCACGGTAGCTATGGTGATTTGTAGTGGCGTCCAAGTTCTGGCGTTGGGGAGAATTTCCCTGCGTAACACCTCTACCTGCTGAGCATAGGGCGCAATGACCGCAACAGAATAGCGCCTAGACGTGTCTTCTGTATTCTGTGATGTCGCTTTTTTTGCATCCTGCTTTAATCGCTCTAGAATTTGTCTGATATCAGGCTCTTCACCGCTTTTGGTGCAAGCCCTGAACACGAGAATCATGCGGCCAGCACACGCTTACGCAACAACTCGAAACCAGCCCTCCCGAACCCTTGCCGCTGGATCAACTTCAGCCGATTCACCTGCCCCTCAACACGCCCATTCTTGCTCACAAGACGGCACCTGACGGGCCGTTCGCGCTTCGACCAGACCTCTGTGATCGCAGCCTCCAGTGATTTTCGTTCACGCTCCAAACCCATCACGAACGAAGTCAGATCAGAAAGGAAACTTGCCTTTACTGCCGTGAACCACGCACCCAACGCCTTCACATCCTTCTCGCGCATCAATCGCTGAAACTCCAATGCCAACACACGGGCTTTTGGTACGTCTGGGCAAACCACGCTGAGCCGCTCAAGAATCTTCGCATCCTGATCGTTAAGTTTCTCGTCTACAAATAGCAGTAGCCAGACAAGTTGGCGCGGCGCGAAGCTACGGATTTTCGTAGGCTCAGATGAGACTGAAATCTCTGGCTCTATGCTGGTCAGCACTGTGTCATCAATGGCGGTGACTTGCTGCGCTGCATCTCGCGCCTTTTGTTGACCAAGCCGAAATCGCACCCAGTCATGAATTCGTTCATACGATCCTTGGTATCCGATCTCGCACAACTCACGCCAAAATTGTCTTCCGTCCCGTAAACCACGAACGAATCGTGACTCGAGTTCGGGAACCCACCGATCAAGCAAGCTAACTCCACGTGCGTTGTTGCGTAGTTCTGGTAAGTCCTTTGTTCGGATGGATTTGTACACAAACGTTTTACTTGCTGGTAGTTCTTGAGCCACCCTTGTGGCCGAGTTATACTTCGCAAAAAGCGCTCGGGCACGCAGAATCCGCTCCTGTCGTGCCCGGAGTTTTGATTTTGCTTTGATGCGTTGCTTTTTGCTTTCCCTGAATGACGCGGGCAAAATCGATGTGTCTTTGAATTCCTTGGCGATCTCAGCAATAGGTTTTCGATGGCGAGCCAGAAAATTCTCGAGCGCATCACGCAAGTTTTTGAGGAGATGCCAACGGTCAAGCACTTGCTTCGCTTGCGGTGCGCCATCAGTGCTTGCTTTGGCGTACTCGTGGGATCGGTCACGGGTGATGATCTCGATTTCCGGATGTGCTTTCAGCCATGTGGTCAGGGTTTTCGAGGTTCGGTCTGGGAGTAAATCCACGACTTTGCCTTGTTCGTGATCAACAATGATCGTGCCGTACACACGTCCTTTCTGAAACGCAAAATCGTCCACGCCAATAACTTTCAGTGTGGCCACCGTGTTGGGTGTCGTGGCCTGGTGGGCTCGACGCAACATCGTGGCATTACTGGCCTTCAAGTTGAAATCAGGGTTCAGGCTCGAGGCGGGACTCGCACCGATAGCAAGCGAGGTTTTCTCAAACAGCATGTTCACTCGGCTGGTGCTGCGGGCGTAGGCGTTCAGTCCTTGGTTGAATCGCTCGCAGAATACTTGTTGCTGACAACTTCGTTTTCGGCAACGGAATCTTCGAACATGGAGTGTCCAAGTCGCATTCGAGCCGCCCACCGGCAAATCTTGCACAGTTCGGTTGTAGTGGCTGTGCAGGATTGCGCTGGGCGTTCCACAAGTCGGGCAATTCGAGGTGGGTTGCTGACTGGTGATGATAGCGTGCAGTTGGTTGTCGTGCCGGTCAAGTTGCTCGAGTTTCAAGTGCGGAATTCTGGCGGTGAGAAGCGGTGTGATTGCGTCGGTGACAGTCATTCATCATCTGACCGTAGCTTGGTGAGGGTTGCACCAAAAGCGATACCGCTGGCAAACTCACACACCCAGTTCTGAACGGCAGTACCGTAAACCTCCATCCCAAAGGAGGTCCATCATGAGTCTGAAAGTCAGCCCAATCAACCAAATTCCTGAAGATACCGAGCAGGTCGCCAAAGCCGCCT
>JANOWZ010000223.1:0-3730 GCA_031418155.1 Deinococcales bacterium | reverse complement strand
ACTCATTTTCAGCGGTTACCGGTGGCGAGGCAGAAGCTTATTTCGCGGGCAGCAAGGCGTTCGTGAACAACTTGCCGTACTCGAGCGTTTTCATTTTTGCCTGTGGGAAGACCTGATTCTCGAGCAGGAACTTCGGGTAATTCGTCCAGAGTTTGAGTTCCTGAACGCCCCAACGCTTGCCTGGTTTGGCATACGCGCCTCGAGCCTCGAACCAATGGATGCCATCCTCAATGATTTTCGGATCGGCAACGGAACCTTTCGCCAAGGCTTTGACCATCAATGCGGTCGCCGCCTTCGGGTTCTTGCGGGCAAAATCGTACCCTCGGGCTGTAACCTCGAGAAAGGCTTTCAGATTCGCAGCGTTGGTCATCACTCGAGTCCGATTTGCGCTGAAGACCGGCGTATAGTAATCCGGCACGCCGAACTTTGAGAGCGGAAAAGTGCGCAACTTGTGACCGCTACGCGAAGCCTCAATGCCCTCAACGCCCTCGAAGATCCACATGAAATCCGCCTTGCCCGCCAACAACGCCTCGAGCCCATAGACACTCAGGGTTGGAGATTTGAACACGCCCTTGCCACCATCCGTCTTGATGATCCGCTCAAGAATCGCTTTCTCGTATGGTGCACCAAACGCCGCGTAAATCTGGCCATCCAAATCTTTGGGCCGCAAAATCTTCGAGTTCTCGAGCACCGCCAACCCGCTCGTGTTCGTGTTGTACACCGTGGCGATGCTGACCACCGGTTCGCCATTCACCGCCGCAGTCGTGATGCCCTCGCCGCTCGAGATGCCGATATCGGCCCTGTTCGTGGCGACCAGCACATCCGGCGAGACCGAACCATACGGCAAGATTTGCAAGTTGATGCCGCGCTGCGCGTACCAACCTTGAGATTGCGCGACATAAACGCCAACGTGGTTGACGTTCGGAACCCAATCCAGCGCGAGACTGAGGTTCGCATTTTTTTGCGCGAGCGCAATCGTGGTGGTGCTGGCAAGTGCGGCGAGAAGAAGAAAACGTGGGTTCATGATGGCCTCCAGGAGCTGGGCGAAGGGCGAAAAGGAAATCTGGTCAAACTCGATATTCATGGCTCGAGGTTGGTTGCGGTTCTGTGGCGTAAGACCCGAGACTCGAGCCATTGCACGGCCCAAACGATCAGCAACGAATACACGCAACTGAGCACCACACCGGCGATGACGTTGGCGGTGGCCCGCACGCTGGCGTTGGTCAGCAACCAAATGCCCAAACCCTGATATGCGCCGACGTACTCGGCAAAGATGGCGGCGATCACGGCGTAGGCGGCGCTGGTTTTCAAACCGGAAAAAAGCGCGGGCAACGCGGCGGGAACTCGAGCGAAACGGTACGTTTGCGCCAGTGTGGCGTTGTACGAACGCAAGATTTCGAGGTGTTCGACTTGCGTTCGTCCAAGACCGTCAAAGAAACTGACCGTGATCGGAAAGAAGCAGGCGAGCACCACGATGATGATTTTCGGCTCGAGCCCGAAACCGAACCAGACGAGCATCAACGGTGCGAGCGCCACCAGTGGAACCGTTTGTGAGGCGATGAACCACGGCATCAGCATTCGGCGCAGTAATGGAACGGCACTCATGACGAGGGCCGTGATGATTCCGAAACCAGTTGCGAGCGAAAACCCGATGGCAACCTCGAGCAAGGTCTGCGCGGAATGATTGGCGAGCACATCGAAATTCTCGAGAAACGCTGTCATGACGGCGCTCGGGGCGGGCAGCACAAACGTTGGGATCAGGCCAGCGCGAGAACCAAGCTCGAGTAGTGCAATCACGCCAGCCCCAAGCAGCAGTGCGGGCAAGCCAGCCTCGAGCCTCGCCCGAACACCTCGAGATGATCGCGTTTCAATCACGGGCTTGCCCAACCGTGTAGATGGTGTCGTAAAACAATTTCTCAAAACCAAACGAACGGTGAGCGGCCCGTTTGACCAACGCTCGAGCCTCAGGTGTATTCGCCAACCGTGCGATCAGTTGCGCCTCGAGATGGTCGACCGGATCTTTGAGCACATCGTGCAAGGTAAAGAACGCGACATCGGCATCACTCAGGCCAAGCTGCCGTTGCAGGGCGGGACCGGCCCGATCACAAATCGCAATGAACACCGATTCACTGACCGTGATCGCCGTGAGCATTCCCAGAAAACCATCTCTGGCCAGCGTGTAATAAAAATGTATGGTCAAAGCTGCGCAACCCGGCAACGCTTCAACATTCTCGAAATCCTCGCTCGAGAGTCCAAGGGCTTCTCCGAAGCGCAACAGATTCCCATCACCCACCGTGAAGACCTGCTTGCTCAAGAGTTTGCCCGCCAGCAATGTTCGCGCCGCCTCATCGGTGGCGTGCGCCAACAGCAAAGCCTCGAGTTGCAACGAATGCCCGACCAACCAATGGTCTTGTAGCGCGAACGCCCGCAACTGCTCGAGACTCGCCTCGCCCCGCTCGAGCGCTTCCCACAGCGGGTGGTGAATCAATGCCTTGCGTTCATTCGAGTAATCATCCCCGAGCAGCGCGTCCAGTGTTCCCGTCTTCATTGATGACCCCCAAAACGGGGGAAAGCGAGTGCAGTTCAATTTTGACTGCGGTCACTCTCCCTACGGCGGTATGAACCGCATCAGGTCCTGGGGTTTGATCTCAGCCCTTGCGGACACCCCCGGTGACGAGGGGAGTATACACGCAGAGGAAGGTATGAACTGGGACAGAAAGCGGCTCGAGGAACGGTGCTGACCACAACGGAAAATAAAGTGTGGGTTGGGTTGTACGGAACAAAACCCAAACGTGACCCTCGAATCTGCAAGCGTAACCAACACACCAAGCAGCACAAAAATCTTCCAACTGACAAACGGTATTACCGAAATCTCGACCATGATGATCTTGCTTGCGAGCGCAACTGCGGCGGTCCCGGTGTTGGTCAACGTCAATATGGTGGGTCTCAAGGTCGCCGTTAACCCCTTGTGGAATTCCGTATTTCTCGAGGCTGATTCCCAAAACTCGACTCGGGCAAAAATAAAAGAACACCGTGAATCACGGTGTTCTTGGCGGGCCGTGCAGGGCTCGAACCTACGACCTGTGGTGTCAAAACAGTACCCCACGGCTCGCATTAACTCGAGTTGGAAACGTGTGTATAGGGGCATGAATGCGTTCACTTCGCACCAACTCGCTTTGGTTTAACTTGGGTACTTGCCGACATCTTGCCGACATGGGCCTTGTCTTTGCGTGCTTTGGCCTTCCGAGCCTTGACCACATCTTCCCGACGTGACTTCAAGCTGACCGTTGGAAGTTCGGTTTCAAAGACTGTTCTGTAGATCGTGCGTGTGATCGTACTGTTGGCATGGCCCGCGAACGCCGCGACCACCTCAGGGTCTACACCGTCACGCAAGAGGGCCGTCAGGCGTGTGTGGCGGCACGTGTGACTCGAGAAGGCTTTAACACCGGCCTTGGTCCTCAGGCGCTCGATGGCCTTGTTCGTGTTGTTTTTGTCTCGAGGTGTGCCAACACCGGACGCGAAGATCAAACCGTGATCCTGCCAACTCGAGCCGAGGATGTGCTTCTGTTCGTCCTGAACCCATCTGTGGGCCTCGAGCACGGCAGCAAGGTCTTCACTCACCGGCAGGGTTCGGCGCGATTTAGGGGTCTTGAGCACCCCCAGCACCCACTTCCCATCGGCAAGCTTGACCTGTTGCACGATTCGGGCCTTTCGGTGCTCGAGGTCCAGG
>JANOWZ010000222.1:0-3757 GCA_031418155.1 Deinococcales bacterium | reverse complement strand
CGGATCAAAGGCTCGAGCGGTGCCGGTGCGAACCTGATCAGCCGTTCAACCAAGCTGCTGGTTCAGGTGGTGGGTGTGAACCCAGGTCCGGTCACACCACCCAAACCGAACCCTCCATCGTTACAGGATGTCAAAGTCAGCGCTTTTTTCATGGTGACTGACACGCAATTCGATGCCAGCAAGATCAAAAACACGATCAGCGACCCCACGACCGGCACCTTCAGCCTGAACGACCTTGAAGATGGCGCGTACTGGGTCAGCGCCTGGAAGGACATTGACGGCGATGGAAAAATCAGTTTCGGAGATGGGTACGGCATTTACCGTCAGGCTGGCACCATCGTTCGGGTGAAACCGCCGTTTGCGAACGTCAACATCACACTCGAGAGGTATCCGCAAGGGGCAGCATCGTTGGCCAGATTGCTGGATGGATCGTTGGGTCGTTAAATCCGTCTCGGGTTGGATTGCCGCCGTGGGTCAAAGCGAACTTACGCACTCGGTTTGATCATGACCGCCTGATGCCCAAGGCCTTCTGGGTCGCTCAGGTTGGTCAAAAACGCGAACAACGGGTTCTCAAGGGTGCGAGGATCAACCACCAAGTTGCGTTTTTCAAGCATGGCAATTTGCCGTGGTGTCGGCAGCATCAGGGCATGAAAGGTCCAGCTTTGCGTCTCACTGCGACCCGTCTCACGGGAACGCAAATGCACCAGTTGCATCTCGAGCCCGTCCAAGTTGAGCAGCATCTCGGCCCCTTTTGGCCAACGTGACGTGTCTTTCGCTTCGAGCGTGATAAACCCGGTCGAAACCCAAACGCGGCCCAAACCGATCAAGGCTGCGAAACGTTCCGGTGGTTTGCGCCGACGCGCCTCGGTGCCGGTGCGAATGTTGACCTGTTGTTGACGACGGTCACGAAACGCACCCTCGAGTTTTCCTTCAAGGACCAGAAGGCTGGTTTGATGACCATGAATGCGAAGTCCGCCCAATTCCATGATTTAGGTATACACAATGAGAAATGACGAAATTCTCACAATGGGGAAACAGCGAAAGTTGGTGTGGTGGGTTGCTCCAAATGCTCGAGCAAGGCTTGATACCGTGTCTGATGCCAATTCTCGAGCCGAACACTCCGAAGTACGCCACTATCCATTTTGCGGGCTTTACCTGTGCTTGAGGGTATTTCCAGTACACTCGCTTGAGAGAATGAAGACGATAGGCCACTTTCCACATCGCAAGCATTGGACTCGAGTGTGTTTGATTGGCGCGTTAATCGCGTTTCTTTGTGCTGCGGCTTGGACGGCTGTACCGGCACAAGGTCATGCCATTTCCGGTGTGCTGCCCATCCTGAAGGCTCGAGGGCAGGGTCAGCAGGAACCGGTGGGGGTGCCTGCCATGCCTGGTTCGAGTCAGCCGGTTTTGCCGCCATTGATTGCAGATTTTCCTAAGGTTGGAATCTCGAGTGTGCCTGAGCTTGTGGGGCGTTGGACACCACCGAAGCTCTGGCCTGTCGTGGCGATCAATCTGGCAGTCTTGCCGAATGGCAAGGTCTTTTCGTGGGGCACGGGCGATCCTGGTGGTCAAGCGACCCTGGCGGATGTCTGGGACCCGATGCGCAACCTTCATTCGTTCGTGCGCAGTTCAGCGACGGATTTGTTTTGTGCCGGACAGTCGTTTCTTGCCGATGGTCGATTGCTGATCGCCGGGGGGCATTTGCTCAACAGTGACGGCAGCGATCACACCACATTTTACGATTTTCGCAGCAACACGTTTGCTCGAGGGCCAAACATGAACGCGGGCCGTTGGTATCCGAGCGTGTTGACCTTGGCCGATGGACGGGGGTTGGTGCTCGGTGGCCATGTGCTGGCGAACAAGAACACGGGACAATTACCAACCTTCAATGATCTGCCGCAGCTTGTCCAGGGTGAGCGCATGGTTGACCTGAGCGGCATCAATGGGCGGGTCAACAACGGGTATTACCCGTGGGTCCATCTGGCCCCGGATGGCGATGTGATCGTGACCGGTCCTGAACCGGAACTCTCGATCCTCAACCTGAATGGCACAGGTTCTTGGAGGAAACTCGAGGGTCGGCGCGATGGGGTGACACGGTTGTATGGCAATTCGGTGCCGTTCGCCCCTGGGCAAGCGTTGATCGTGGGTGGTGGTGATAGTTCAAGCGCGAATGTGATCGATTTTCGTCAGCCGGACGATGTCACGGTTTCGCCGGTGGCTTCGATGGCGGTGGGCAGGTTGTATCAAAACAGTGTGCTGTTACCGACCGGTGAGGTGTTGGTGGTGGGTGGGCAGGCGAAGTATTTCAATGGGAATCGCAATGCGGTCTTGCAGAGTGAAAGTTGGAACCCAACCTCGAGACAATTCACGCCTCGGGCGGCGCAGCAAATCATGCGTTTGTACCATTCGACGGCGGTGTTGTTGCCGGATGGTCGGGTGCTGTCGGCGGGCGGCGGCGCGGGCGGGAATTTCTCGGCACGTTATAACGCAGAATTGTTCACGCCTTGGTATCTGTTCAAAACCGATGGTTCGGGACAGTTGGCGGCTCGGCCCAGCATCCTCGAGATTCCGAGCGTGCTCGAGTACCAGCAGCGGTTTCGTCTGGTCAGCCGCGAGGCGCGACAAATTGCGCGGGTCACCTGGATTCGTTTGCCTGCGACCACACATGCCTTTGACAGCAATCAGCGTTTCGATGAGATCGCTGTGGCGCGTTCGGCGACCGCGCCGGATGTGTTGCGTTTGACCGCGCCTTCCAATCCGAATCTAATGCCGCCGGGTCATTACATGGTCACGATCATCAATGATAAGGGCGTGCCAAGCGTCTCGAAAATCGTGCAGTTGGTCCTGCCGGATGCTCGAGCACAGTTCGGTACTGGCCTCGGGCAGTTTCGTTGAGGGCTTGATCGGGCTCAGGCTTGATCGAGCACAGGGTTGACCGAATTGGCATTCACTTGTATTCTTTATTGAGAACTGATTCTCAGGAGAAGTGAATGTCAACAAGGATACTTCTGTTCGCAGCGACCGTCATGTTTGGCACACTCAGTGCGGGCATGGGTCAAAACGCACGATTGCAAGTCGCCACAAGTTTCAGTCTGCTCGAGGACTTGGTTCGCAATGTTGGCGCAGATAGGGTCCAAGTGCGCAGCTTCGTGCCGCGAAACGGTGATGCGCACAGTTTTGAACCGGGCACGCAAGATGTCAAAACCCTCAGTCAAAGCAAAGTGGTCTTCATCAATGGTCTCGGGCTCGAGGCTTGGTTTGAGAAGCTACTCTCAAATGCCGCCAGCAACGCCAGCGTTATCATCCTGTCAGATGGCCTCAAGCCGCGCCAACTTCAAGAGGATGGTCAGACCATCGACGACCCGCACATGTGGTGGGATTTGACGCGCACGCAAGCTTACGTGACCCGCATCGCCCAAGCGCTCGAGAAAGCAGACCCGGCAGGTAAAGCCGCTTACGCAAGCAACGCCAAAAAATACAACGCCGAACTGATCAAGCTCGATGCTTGGACCAAACTCGAGGTGGCAACGATTCCAGTCGCACGCCGCAAACTGGTGACCAATCACGATGCGCTCGGGTATTTTGCGGCACGTTACGGATTCAAAATCATCGGGCAGGTCATCCCAAGCCTCGGCACAGAACAGGCCCCGAGCGCCAAAGAACTCGCCAACCTGAGCCGCACCATCAAAAGCGAGGGCATCACTGCAATCTTTGTTGAAAACACCCTCAATTCAAAACTCGCACAAACCCTGGCCAG
>JANOWZ010000221.1:0-4786 GCA_031418155.1 Deinococcales bacterium | reverse complement strand
GCGGCTGGGGCTTTCGGGCTGGAAAATGTGTCTCGAGACATGCGTCACCTCTTTCAAATCTCAGCGAGCGTTCTCGAAACTCGAGAACAAACCTGGTGAAGCGAGCATACCGTCAAAATGATTTCAGCATCGAGAGAACAGCGGGTTGGCGTTGATACCCAAGTTTGTCATTCACAGCCAACATCGAAGTATTTTGCGTGTCATTGTCGGTCCGAACGGTTTTGAAACCAAGCTTGAGCGCCGCCAGCAAGGAATGAACTTTGATCGCCGTTGCCAAACCTTGACCTCGAGCCTCACGGGTGACGGCGGTCAACCATTGATCGACCCAACCAGGTTGTGCGCCCTGATAACCGCCCGTGAAGCCCACAATCTGCTCGCCACGCATGGCGAAAACGAACACCTCGGAAATGACTTCTGGATCATCAAGGACATTCTCTTCAAAAAACTCGAAGGACAGTGGGGTGGGCGGTTCGGCTCGAGGCACATCCAAACGCACCGTACTGAAGACTTGGTGAAACTGGCGGCGAAACGCTGGCGAATCCAGATCGGACAGGTCCTTCAACTCAATTCCATCAGGCAATGGGCGTTCAAACGCCGCAAAATCAAACGAGGCCAACTCGAGCGTGCTTTCAAAATCACGTTTCGTCTCGAAAAAACCACGATCCTGCGCGAACTTCAAACCTCGAGCATCGCTTTCACGCACCTGCGTTCGCAGGCTGATGGCATCGAATGCCTGCGCTTTCTCGAGCGTCGCCAAGTAAAGCACCTTGCCAATTCCTCGAGATTGAAATTCTGGGTCAATGCACAAGTCCAAACCAAACTTTTGAGGATGATACGCACCCGCATTTCGAGCAAACCTCGAGAAACCCACCAGTTCGCCATTCGATTCGGCAATGCACCAGTGATGCTGTAACTTCTCCTCGAGCTTTTCCAAATCACGTTCGATCTCGCCAACAGACCACGGATGCAATGGCACGGCGGCGTGTTGCACGCGCACGATTTCGGCTAGATCTGAGGCTTGAAAGTCTCGGATGATTGGAATTGACATGCGTTAGATTAGCCTCCGCTTCAGGTTTGGACATGCGCCTTCTTGCTTAGCGCTCAGGCTTGAATCAGGAACGGATGGCGGGAAATTCGCTTATTCTGAAGCATGTTCAAAAACCTTCGGCGATCACTTGCCAGCCTCGTGACCACGATCATCTTTGGCTTCATCCTCTTCAAAGTCCTCGAGCGAACCTTTGTGGTGATTTGGGTGCAAATGCCGTGGTGGGGTTTGCTGCTGATGGCGGTCGTGTTGTTCTTGCTGATCGATTACATGGTCTCGAGAACCTTCGGCGTGAATGATAAATCAGACTGATTTTCGCAAGTGGCCGATCAAATCCAATTGCGGCGGTGAGAATCCCAACTGTCTCGCCAGCACCGAAATCTGTGCCGTGTGTCGCGTCTCGTGCTGCATCACATGCCAGATCAAACCGTCAACCGTGAACTGATTCTCGACCACGCGCTCGAGTTCGACAGGATTTAACGTCTCGAGAAATTTCAACGTGCTCGCCTCAACCGCACGCCAATAGTTCAGCAAGACCTCGAGCGGCATCGCTGAATAGAACGCGCCATCTTGAGCATTCTCGAGTTCTGGCACGGTTTCCCAAACGGGTTGATCACGCAGGATGTCCTCGTGAATCCAGGAATCTTCAACCGCTGCAATGTGCGAGATCAAATCCTTAATGCACTCAAAACGTGGCCCTGGCAAAACCTTCTTGGCGAGTGCTTCATCTGGCATCGTCTCGAGGAACGCCCACAAATCCCGGCGGGCACAAACGAGATAATCGTAATAGTCATTGATGGTCATGTTGTCTCCTGAAATGCGGTGACGACGCCACTCGCCGCATCCATCCAAATGTGCTGCCCCGATTAAATGACTGTTGTCGCATTCTGACAGCCAACAATGCAGGGCAGTTTCCATTCTCGAGCGATGATCGCCGCGTGACACAAGATGTTGCCATGATCGGTGATGTGATGATGCCAATGATTCTGCCAGCGACCACACTGATGTCTGGGTGCGTCATCGGTGTGACCAAAATCGATTGCGGTTGAAGGCTCGAGTATTCGCTTGGGTCGTGGATCACCTGCGCGATGCCTCCGACTGCACCACGGCTTGCACTGGTTCCACAAACCAAAAACGTTTCGTCACCGGTTGGCTTGTTGGGCAAGACGCTCTGACGGCGTTCATCAAAAGTCTCACGCAAGCGCTTGCTCCAAGGAAGATGCGCCCAATCGCCTGTGTGGACGTGAGCATGCAACTCAAAGATGCCGCGATCAAAATAAACAATCAGATCGTAAGCATTGAGGTCGTCACCATCCTCGAGAATTTCGATGTAATGGCGTTTGTAATTCGGCATTTCAAACTTGAAGATTTGCAAGATCGGCAAGGTTGCCCGAATCGCTTCACGTATTCGAGCCTCGAGTTTTGGCGTGCGGTCATTTTGGAACTCGAGGATGGATTGATACGCGATGCGCAACAGTGGTTTGAGGGATTCGATCTCGTCTGAAAAATGCACTCGGATCGTGTTCATAAGGCCACCCGAATCGCGTATTCCAAAATCCCTGTGGTCTGAATCATCGTTGGTTGTCTCGAACGAACTGTTTCATGCCATTCACCGGGTAACTGCTCGAGCGCCCAACGTATCGCACTAGGCTTTGAAAGCAGTTCTCCAGTCTCGAGCGTGCAAAGTGCTCGAGCCATCGTTTGTACGGTATAGACACGGTATTCGCCATCCTCGAGCCGGGTTGAATCGGTCAGCATCGGTTGCCACCATTCGTGCAAGAAATCTCGGACAGCACTTTGACGGTCCTCGAGAGAGATTGGATCAATCAACGAATTGGGGGTTGGTCCAGCGAGAGTGATGCCAGATTCTCGCAATATGGCCCGATTCAAAACCCAATGCGACTCGAGTTGCGCAAGATAGAACGCATCACCGTGAACGTGGGGAATAGCTGGCGCGCGAAAGTCATGGCGTCGGACCATGCTCGAGGGAATGTAAGCACCCTCGAGCATAGAAGCGGTTTCAGGATGAACCTCGAGCAACTTTTCGTGCAACGTCTTGAGTTTGGAAATCATTTCTGCTTCGAGATGATTTCCGGTTACAACTGCAAAATCAATGTCACTTTTTACCAAATCAAAATCACCCAGCGCGAGTGAACCGTGCAAGTACAAACCTACAAATTCTTTGCCGAGTACGATCTGAACTTGTTCGAGCAATTCGGACAGAATCGGTAGGTTAACCTCGAGATTCACAGCATCTCCTGCATTTCAAAGCTGGGCAGGTTGTGTTCCTCGTAGGCTCGAGCCATCACAATTTCTCGAGCAATTTTTCTCGCCTGCCTCAAGACATCGCTCGGTTCGACACGAATCCCAAAATGTTTGAAACTGCGGCACAATCCCGCCGCGTCACGCTCGAGGATTTCTTGGGCTCGCGGGTTCGCCTGGATTTCCACGACCTGCGGGAAGTCGATCACGATGCACTGTTGCTGCCACCACAGGATGTTGAAGGTGCTGTAATCCCCATGCACCCGCCCCGATCCGAGGATCAATCCCAGATTGCGCACACTCTGCTCGAAGGCATTCTGCGCCTGATCTCGAGTCAGTTGCACATCGGCCAATCGTGGTGCGGCCCCGTCCTGATCGCCGATGAATTCCATCAGGATCACGCTGCCAACTTCGCTGCGGGCGAGCGGTTTCGGTGCGGGAATGCCCGCGTTCGCCAGGTAGGTCATCTGTGCGAACTCTTCGGAAACCCACAGGTAATTTTGCGCATCGACCCCGGTGCTCGAGCGTTGGTCAATCGCTTTTTGCAACCGGGCACTTTCGACGTGACGGCCCTCGCGGTACATGGCATCGTTTTTGAAACTTCGCACTCGAGAGTCGATGTACATTTTCGCGGCCACCAAGCCATTCTCGGCGTGATCGCTGGTGCAGACGTAAACGGTGGCTTCCTTACCGCTTTTGAGTTGCCATTCCAGATCGATAATCAGGCCGCGTTCGAAGAGTTCTTGCAGGCCAGCGTCGGCAAACTTGGTGTTCAGGTCCGCCTCTTCGGGCTTGAGGTTCTCGGTCAGCAAGGAATTGACGGTGCGCCTACCGGGGCGTTTGCGGGCGAGTTTGTGGGCGCGATCCGCGAAGTGCTCATTCGCGTCGCCCTCATCCCAATCGTTGCGCCAGGTCATGAGCGCACCTTTGGAAAAGTCAAAACTTGCTCCACAAGATTTTGACATGAACTCCAGGGTAAACTGGGTTCGTGCACCTCGAGCGCGGGTTGGGCTTTGGTTGTGTTAAGCCAATGAAACAGTGGAGCGGTTGGAACGGATACGGTCACGATTGCACCTCAGGCTGGAAAGGTCGAAGGAACTCGAGCCGAAAATTTCAGTTGGGTTTGTCATGCGTATCACCGCCCTTCGTCTGGCTTTGGTTGGCAAGATTGTACATGATCTCGGGGTTCGTGCAATAGGCCGTCTGGCTGAGGTTCAGAAAATGAACGCCACTGCCCCGAGCGTCAATCCGGCGGCGGTTCCCGCCAGCAACACGCGGTCTCCGCGTTGGACGCGACCTGCCTCCACCGCCTCGGTCAATGCGAGCGGTATAGATGCGGCCACGCAATTGCCTCGGGTTGGCAGGTTGAAGATGACCTGTTCGGATGTGAATCCCAAGCGGCTCGAGATGCTTTGCACACCATGCCCGCTCGCTTGGTGAGGCACGAGCGCCTCGATGCTCGAGATTGGCCATCCGATC
>JANOWZ010000220.1:0-1993 GCA_031418155.1 Deinococcales bacterium | reverse complement strand
GGATGACGGGCAAGAATTCGTGTTCAGTCCTCGAGAAAGCAGCACGCAAGCATTCTCAGCGCAAGGCTCGAGCGCCTGGTCCAGTCGATTGGGTCCACAGGCCGACGGTGACATTCCAACGCTGAAAGTCCGCATCGGAGTCAAATCCCGAACCAGTGCGGCAGGCACTCGAGAAAAGGTTGCGAGTACCATCTTCAAATGGGCAGACACAACCACCCTCACCGGTCCTGTGACCATCGTCACTCGAGAGAAGGGCGCGACCGGCAGCCTTGCCACGAAGACCGCGAACATCACCAGCAACTCGAGCCTCGATGCGGGCATTGGCTACACCGGCAACACCGCCTTCGCCGATCCGCAACCCGCCACGAAAGTCCTCTGTGTCGATGCGACTTGGAACGTCACGACCGGTTTGAGTGGCTACCAGTTCAACCAGCCGAACATCGTCACGTTCTGTCAGAAGGACCCACCGACCGCAGTGGCCGACATGAGCGTGCGAGCCCCAGCCTCGAGCTTGGTTTTGAATGAGGCCAGCACTGGAACGCTGACTGTGCCCGTGCAGAACGCTGGACCCTCGAGCGCCTTGAACGTTTCGGTGGCCCTCAGTTTCCCAACCGGTGTGCAGTACCAGAACGTTTCTGGCACATCCTGGATTTGCACGGCAGGCACGGTCACGCCAACTGCTCAACCGGTGACGTGCAACACCGCCAGCATGGGCAAAGGCAGCAAGAACATCAGCCTGAGCGTCAAAGGCATCACGCAAGCCGCAAACCCGTATGCGGTGAGTGCAACTGTCTCGAGTCCAATTGTGGACCCGATCAGCAGCAACAACACCCGTTCTTACGAGGTGCAAGTCAACACCGCCGGTCCCATCTCGAGCGTGTCTGATTTGAGCGCCAAGTTTGCAATCCTGCCGACCACGCCAGCCCTCGCGGTTGGATCGAACGTCAGCGCAACCCTGAACGTCACCAATGTTGGACCAAACGACAAAGCTGCCGGTCGAACCCTGACCATCCTTCGATCCTCGAGCCTGACGTTTGTCAGTGCCAGCGTGAATGGTTTGGCTGGAAGCTGCACTGAGGTAACTGGCACGATCTCGTGCACCTTGCCCGCCATCGCCGCCAACCAGAACGCCAGCGTCAGCATCATCACCACCCCAACCGCTCCCGGCATCGTTGGCTTGACGGCTGACCTCGCCACCTCGAGCGATGATCCAAGCAACAGCAACAACACCGACAGCTTGAGCTTCATGATTCCAACCCCGTAATACTCGGTGGATTCAGTGGGCCTCGAGCGAGTCTTGAGGCCCTGCTCTTTCTTGACTCCTGCACAAATCCGTAAACCAAGATGAAAAAATTACTCGTCTCAACCATCACTTTCTTGATCGCACTCAGCGCCTGTTGGAGTGCGCCACGTTCATCCTTGCTCGAGCCCGAAGCAAATCCTGCCGGGTACACGGGTTTGAAAGACGAAACCTTCGAGTTCACCCTCAGCCCGAGCAACAGCAAAAGACTGCGAACCGCTGTCGCGGGACAAAGCCAAAATCAAACCTCGAGCCTTCGCGTTCAAGGCGATTTCATTGATGTGCCCGTGTTGAAAGCCCGAGTGACCGCCGTCAAGAAAAACAAGTCTTACGGTCCTGGTCGGCTCAGCACCAACACCGAACTCTCCGCGATCTTCACCTGGTCCGCTGACACTCCCTTGACCGGTTCTGTCACCCTGTCTGGTTTTCACCCGCCCGCGTTCACCGGTGATCCTGACCTCTCGAGCGAACCGCAAACCGGATCGATCAGCACCAGCAAAACCGATCAGAACGCCCCTGGCTTCACCGGCAATCTGTTTCGTTTCAAAATCCCCGGCGTGTACGAGTGCGTGCTCGCCAGTTGGCACCTCTCGAGCGGTCCATTCCAGTACGTCCAGGATCAACCGGTGAAACTCTGCAAGCAACGGGTCAGGACCGATCTGAGGGTCACCATGACCGGCCCTCGAGCGCCCA
>JANOWZ010000219.1:0-1777 GCA_031418155.1 Deinococcales bacterium | reverse complement strand
CGGGCGAAGGTGTCTGCGCCGCGCAGGTTGTTTTGCAGCAGGCTGGCGAATTCGCGCAGCACCCGATCACCTCCGTCGTGTCCGAGCGTGTCGTTGATGCGTTTGAAATGGTCCAAGTCCAGCAGGGCCACCGCGCAGGTTGGTTGTTCGCGCAGTTGCGCCGCGCCTTGCGTCATCAGGTAACGCCGGTTGCGAATCCCGGTCAGTTCGTCGGTCAGGCTGATCTCGAGGATGTGCTGATGGGCGCGTTCAAGTTGCTCGAGCGTGGCGCGAAGTTCGATGTTTTTTTGGCGTTCGGCCTGCGCTTCTTGTTCGGCCAGTTGGGTTCGCACGAGCACGCCGAGGGCGCGGGTGCGTTCTTCGTTGACTTTGTCGAAGACTTGACGGTGCAGGGTCATGTGGGCACGGTAATGCTCGAGCGCAGTCCGGTCCTCACCGATCTCCTGATAGACGTTGGCGAGCAATTCGTGCGCGACCACCTCGAAGGGTCGCAATCCGGCCTTGCGGACCAAACAAAGGTGATGCTCAAGCAACTTGATCGCCTCGAGTGGGCGTTGGAAGTGCAGGTGAACTTGCACCAGCGGCGGCACGATCTCCCAGGGAACACGGGCCGGGGTTTGTCCGGCACGCTCGAGGGCATCTTGAAGCAGGATTTCGGCCTGATCAAACTGACCTTGTTTCATGGCGATACGGGCCTGTTGCGCACGGGCCACAGATTCGATCAGCGGGATGCCTTCAGATGTTGCCAGACTCAGGGTCTCTTCAAGGGATTCACGTGCCGTCTCGAGTTGACCGAGTTGTTCGTACATGTCCGCCAAACTGAGTTTGGTGAACGCCTGTCCAACAGCATAGTCCATGCGGCTAAACACCCGGAGCGCCGCCAACAGGTACGGTTCGGCCAGCTTTGGAGACCGCTGAAAGTGAACCAGGCCGAGGTCATGGAGGGCACAACCTTCCATCTCGAGGTCGCCAACCTCACGGCCCAGGCGCAATTGTTCTTCGAGGGCGGCGTTGGCACTGACGAACTCGCCGAGTTCGCCGGTCACGCAAACGCGCACGTTCAAGGCCCGAGCGACCCAGGCGGTCGATTGCTGTTCTCGTAAAACAGTGATCGCTTGTCCGCTCAGTTCGAGCGCATCGACCATGCGGCCCTCACGGAAGGCCAAGTATGCGAGCACGACTTGCGCCTGTGCTCTCAGCAATGGAGATGCACTTTCGAGCGCAACTCCTGCCAAAGCCTGAGCCTGTTCGCGGTTCTGTTCGCGCCATGACCAAGCCTCGAGCGGGATCGCATCGAAGTTAACGGTGGCGGTGGAGACAGCAGACATGACTAAAGTGTAGATCGAGATTCAGAAAAGGGCTGGTCTTGAGCCACATTCACGCGACGCGGCTGGCCTCAACGCACCTGCTGCTCAAGCAACGGGTCCAAAGCCTCTTCGTTCTGAATCACGGATTTCTCGAGTTTGCCATCTTTCAGAAACGTCTCGAGAATGGTCACCGCCTCGCGCCATTTCCAGTCGATGCTGACCAACCGACCCGACAGCAGCAACGCGAAGTTATAACGCCGGTCAAGTTGCTGCTCGAAACCGCGCCGCATCTCGAGGTGCGCATTAAGCGGGTTGAGCACGTCGTAACGTGCGGCGATGTGAAGCACCGGGAACTTGGATTTCTCGAGTTGGTCATACGCTGGTTGCAACCAATCCAATCGTCCAAGCGTGATTTCACGGATCACAGCCTCGTACTCGAACGGCACTTTCTGGGCGCTGTAGCGTTCCAA
>JANOWZ010000218.1:0-8668 GCA_031418155.1 Deinococcales bacterium | reverse complement strand
CAATGGTTCGAGCCCGTGCTGCAACGGTGAGGCGCAATTCAAACGCAAGGCTTCGGCCAGTCCAACATCAAGCTCGAGCGAACCACTCATCGCCCACAAGTCCGGGATCAGCCGCCCTTCGGGTTCACGGGTGAGCCGACGCAACACGGCCTCGCCAAATTCGTCTGGGATGAAGTGAACGGTGGGCATGGATCAACAATACCGTGAGTGGGTGCGACGGCAGGGCCTGACGCACCGACCTCACATCCTGATTCACTCGAGCAGTTCGCCGATGTCCCTGGGGTTCACGTCAATGCGAATTCTCGCGCCGCCCTTGCCGCGTTTGACGGTTTCGAGAAGCTGCTCGAGGCGTTCACTGCTGTTGGATCGCAAAAGCAAATTGTGCGCGTACAAGCCTTTGATTCTGGCGATTGGGGCTGGGGCCGGTCCGAGCAGCTCATCATTCTGTGCGCCTCGGTCACGCAGCACGGCGGCGGCCTCGAGCGCGGCCCGCGCAGCATCATCGGGCCGTCGCGCTGCAACTTGCACTTGTGCGAGTTTGGCAAACGGCGGATACCGCAGCATCTCGCGCACCACCAACTCGGAGTTCGGGTAATGCTCGGCGTTGTGACCCTCGAGCACGGACAGCAGTGCGGGATGCGTGGCGGTGAAGGTTTGAATCAGCAGCAATGGCGCTCGGGTCGGATGCCATTCCAAAAGTTTGCGCAAGAGCGCGTGATAGCGTTCGCTGGCCCGAAAATCTGGATGCGTGGCGAACGTGTCTGCGAACGAGAGTGCAATCAACGCCAAATCCGGTGGCGGCTCGAGCATCAAGACGTTCGTCGTGCCGACGATCACGCCAGGTTCACCTCGGGTCAGGGCACTGACATCATCACGGCGGTCCTTGTCATAACGCAGGACTTTGGTGTTCGGCAAGAGCTTCTGAAGTTCGGCGTGAATCCATTCGCTGCCCGGACCTTTGGGCGCGAACACCGTGCCCTCGCATCGTTCGCACCGTGACGGTGGACGGGCCGTGTGACCGCACTGATGACACTCGAGCAAACGCCGGTCGGCGTGATAGCGCAAGGGCACATCGCAGTTGGGGCAGCCGGGAAGCCAACCGCAATCGGAGCAACGAATCACGGCACTGTACCCGCGCCGTGGCGCGATCACGATGGCTTGGCGACCCCGTTCGGCAACCTGTTTCAAGACTTTTTTCAAAGCGTTGGAAAGCGGCCAAGATTCTCGAGGTGCAGCAATGTGCGTCATCGGACCCATCTCGTCGGGTTCGGCTTGATTCGCGTAATCGACCACGTGCAATCTGGCCCGAGGTGGTGGCAGCACAATGCCCGGAATCGGCAGGCTTTCGACGGCGGGCACGGCTCCGGTAAACACGAGTTTTGCACCGGTTCGCACCGCCCGCATTCGCGCAGCATCCGGCACAAACGCTCGAGTGCCGCTGCGCAACTTGTACGCATCCGAACCTTCCTCCTCAACGATCAGCAACGCCAACGGCTCGAGCGGCACCAGCAAGGCCATCGGTGTGCCAAAGATCGCGTCGAGTTCGCCGTCTTGCGCACGTCGCCAGAGTTCTTCGCGTTGACGCGGATTCAAACCCATGTGCAACAAGCCCGAACGCCGCACATTGCCCAATGCTCGAAACGCCCGATCCAGAGTCGCACGGTCCGGCGCGAGGTACAAGACGCAACCTCGAGCAGAATGGATCAATGGTGCGAGCGCGGCGAAACGATCCAATGGCTTGCCACCATGCAAGCGAATCTCGGGCGCATCAGGAAACTCGAGGTTCACGCCTTCCGGTGCTGGATTCGGTTCGGGCGCATTTGGAATCGGTGCGGGCAACGGCTCGAGTTTCGTGACCGTCAAACCGTGCGCGATCACACCGGTCGCCACGGCACTCGAGACTTTCGCGGCACGCGCCCACGCTGCGATGGATTCAAACTGGCCCGTATCACGTAACGCCTGAAAGGCTTTTTCTTGTTTGGCCGTCAGTTTCGGCAACGGCTCCGGCAAAAAATCATCAGGCGCAATCGCAATCACGCTGCGCGTGGGTCGCACCAGCGTCGCCTCTTCCTCGAGCAAGCCTTGTGAGCGCAAAAAATCCAGCAGGCCCGGATCGAAGTCCTTGGCGTTCGCCCAATCCAATAAATCATCGCTGCGGTCCGGCAAACCATCCGTGTTCACGCCTGGCACCAATCTGGCGATGTGATCAAACTCTGGCTCGAGGCCAAAGGGTACAAAATCTTGCAAGGCCAGACCATCCAATGACAGGTTGACACGCGAAATCTCGAGCAGCGTTTCGCACGCCTCCGGGGTCAGGATCGGTTGTTCGTCCAAAACCGCGATGCTCTCTTTGAGCGCCAAAGACCGTTCGCTCGCCAGCTCGAGCACCTGCACCACCAACCCCACGCGAGCACCACCCGACCACGGCACAAGCACGCGCCGACCCAGTACGAGGCTCGCCTGATTGCGCCACTCGAGCACCGGTTGGTAATCCAGTGCGCCGACCGGCAACGCGACCAACACGCGCCAACTCGAGGTTTGCGATTCGCTGTTCACGCTGAGGTCTCGAGGGCGGGTTTGGCGAACATCATCAGGTGATTCTACGTCGCAGCGAAGCGCAACCGGGTTTTGCTGCGCCAAATCCATGCTCCAACCAGTGATCCCTCGAGTTCAGGGCAACGTCAGCACACGCAAGCTGCGGTCTGTGGCGCTGACAAACACCATCCTCGAGCCGTTCGGGGCAACCTGCCAATCGTCCCCCGCAATTTTGGACTCGAGCGTGACCAATGGTTCGGATTGCGCGGTTCGGACATTCCATTGCAGCAAGCGGTGCGTTTTCGCTGACTCGAGTGGAACATACACGAGTCGGTTGCTGTCGCGCCAACGGTAACTGCCGATCCAGTCCAGGCGTTGCCGTGCGCCAGTTTGAACGTCTTGGACGTACATGCCGTTGCGGGTGGCGCTGTCGAAGGCGACGTAGTACGCGATGCGAGTGCCACTCGGGTTGATGCTCAGGCCACGGATGTTCAGGGCGCTGGTCAGGGTTCGGCTGGTTTGGTTGCGCACGTTGAAAACGCGCAGGTTGCGGTCGCGTTGTTTCGGATCGTTTTTGCCGGTCAGCAGCAGTTCATTTTCGTTCAACCAGCCCGCCGTGCCGCCACCGTAGACGCTGGCGACCAGTTTGGGCTTCCCGAGCGCAAAGCCATCGCTGATGCTCGCGGTGTAAATGCGGGTCGCTTGCGTGTCGAAACGTCCTCCTTCCGCCGTGATGCCCCAAGCGATTTGCGTCTCGCTGCTCGAGAAGAAGATGTTGCCGGTCCTTGCGGGCACACGCACGCGCCGTCCATCGTTGATGCGTTCGAGGATGGTGATTTCAGCGGGCAGCACCGAAATGCGTTGCGATGGCGAGAACAGCGCGACGCTCGAGAAGGCACGTTTTGGCATGCCGGATCTGTTGGCGCTGAGGGCGTAAATCGCGGTGGGATTCGCGTCTGGTTTGTCAATGAACAGCACCCGTTGCGAATCCGCACTCCAGAATGGCGAAACGCAACAACCCGAATTGATCAATCGGATTTCCTGGTCCCCATCCGGGCTCGAGGTGCTTGCTTCGGTGTTTGCGAACGCGGTTGCGGTGATTCGTGCCGGGTATTGCGGTGCGGAACCACCCGCTGGCGGCCACGGTTGCGCGTACCGGTTCAGCAAGCGTCCGCCACGTTGTGCGGCGGGCTGATCGAGCAAGGACTGCCAACGGCGCGGTTGGCTCAGGTCGCGTTGATAACCGCGCCCGAAACCTCCGATCAAGGCCAGCGAATCCCAATCGGCAGCGATGTACGGCACGGGATTGAAAAAACGTTGATGATTGCGGTCCCGAATCTCGAGGTGTAAATGCGGGGCGCTGATGCAGGTCAGTTGCGAATCACCGGAAACGCCAATTACCTGGCCTTTCTTGACGCGCTGCCCGACACGCAATTTGGATTTGAATTGCAAGTGTCCGTACAGGCTCGAGAGGTTCCCATCGTGGTTGATGACAACGTTGTGCGGGGCCGATCCGTGTGGACCGTCCACCTCGGCGACTACGCCCGCACCAATGGCGATGACGTTCGTGCCGCAGGGTGCACTGAAATCCATGCCGAAATGAATGCCTTGTCCGGCGCTGTAATCGCTGTTGCGTCGCCGGTACGCGCCGGTGGTGTTGCCGTACAACTGCCCGAGCAGCCAGGTGTTGGGTCCAGGATCGCCAGCGAACGGCAGCCCAAACTGACGTGCCGCTGGCGCGATGCGTTCGGCTGGCAAGGGTGGTGCGTAGTGCGCCATGACCACACCAGAAATCAGGGACAGCACGAGCATAAGCAGGAGTCGGGCTTTCACGTTCGCATTCTGCCGTGGCGTGGCCAACAGCATTGCAACCCGAAACGCATTGATCCTTATCTGATTGATCCTTATCTGATTGATCCTTGTCTGAACGTTACGCGCCGATTGAAGTCAACGCGGTCTCGAGATCACGCACGATGTCACCCGCGTCTTCAATCCCGACCGAGAGGCGCAACAGGCCGTCGGTCACACCGATTGCGGCCCGCCCTTCCGGTGTCAACGCCCGATGGCTGGTGCGTGACGGGTAGGACATGGTGCTCGAGACGTCGGCCAGACTGGGCGCGAGCGGAATCTTTCCGGCGAGGGCGATCACAAATTTCGAGGCCGCATCGTAACCGCCGTGAAGCTCGAGGGACATCATGCCGCCGGTTCCGTTTGGAAACAATCTCGAGGCGAGATCGTGTTGGGCGTGCGATGGCAAACCGGGAAAATCGACCCGAGATATTTTCGGATGTGATTCAAGAAAGCGTGCAACTTGCAACGCATTCTGCGAGTGTGCCCGCATTCGCAACGGCAAGGTTTTCAGACCAATCAATGCCAGCCACGCATCGAAGGCCGCCATCGTTCCACCCAACCTCAAAAGTTTTCCTCGAGCCGCATCAACCAACTCTTTTTGCCCAATTAGTGCGCCGCCCATGACCGCGCCGTGACCACCGATGTATTTCGCCAAGCTGTGCATGACCAGATCCGCGCCGTGCTCGAGGGGGTTCATCAAGGCGGGGCTGGCAAACGTGTTGTCCACGCTGACCCGCAAACCTCGAGCATGACCGAGGGCAATCAGTGCGGGCAAATCGGCGACGCGAACCGTTGGGTTTGAGAGAGACTCGAGGTGCAGGAGTTTCGTGTTCGCTTTGAAGGCCGCCTCAACTTCGGCGTGATCTTGCGCATTGACGAACGAAACTTCAATCCCGAGCTTCGGCAAGTCGTTCGTCAGAATCGCAAACGTTCCACCGTAAACATTCCGATCCGCGACCACGTGATCGCCAGCCTCGAGCAACGCCAGAAAAACACTGCTGATCGCCGCCATGCCGCTCGAAGCGACCGCGCACGCCTGACCGTGCTCGAGGGCCGCTAGGGTTTCCTCGAGCACACTCGCGTTCGGATGCCCGTTGCGGTAATAGACAAAACCGTGATCCTCACCGGTCATCGCACTCTCGAGCGATTCGAGCGAGGGGTATGTATAAACGGTCGATTGATAAATTGCCGGTTGAATCGGACGTGCCACACCGGGGTCCATCTCGAGTCCCGCCCGTGCCGCAATGGTCTGTGATTTGTTCATGCGTTCGAGCATAACCGGGATGGAGGGATACAAAAATGGCAGGCTCAAGAATTTGGCTTCCATTGTGAGCCGTGTCGAAGACGCGCAGATGAGCCGAGTTTGCCCCCGCAAGACATGAAAAAAGCTCGAGCATTGGTCGCTCGAGCTTTTCATTTTCAACTTGTTTTACAGGTTTGCGTTCCAGATTTTCACGATGTCGTCCAAGGCTTGCTTCGCGGTTTTCTGACCGTAAATCGCGGCCTCAATGTTGTCCTTGAACGCTTTGTTCAACTCGCTCGCATTGGGGACCGGTACGTTCAGGTCACGGCCTTTGCCCATTGTTTTCGCGGCGGCCAATCGCGCCTGCTCGTTGACGTTCCCTTTGCCACCGGTTTTGAAAAAGTTGTCCTTCGCGGCTTTGAGGGTGGTTGGGAAGGTTGTGCCGGTGCGTTTGGCGAACGCGAGTTGGTTCTCGTCATTCGTCAACCAGGCCGCGAGTTGGGCCGAGGTTTTGGGGTCGGTCACACCTTTCGGCACGGCATACGCGAAGGTGCTGGCCTGCACCACGCCACCCAAACCGACCGGGTGCGCGGCAACTTTCGTGACCTTCCAGACCGCGTTGTTGTCCTTCTCTAGACGCGGCATGAAAGTGGGTCCAATGATGATGATGCCGAGCTTGCCCGCGCTGAACAACTCATACGCGGCGGTGAAGCCTTTGCGCATCGAATCCTCGGGGAAGTAATCTTTTTTGCGCAAGTCCACGTACTGCTGCAACAGCGCGACGTGCTCACTCGAGTTGAAGACAGCCTTGCTGCGCTTCTCGTTGAAGATGGGCAGGCCAGCCTCTTGGAAGGTTTTGAGGAAATTCACGCCATCAATCAATGGTGAGATGCCGTACACGCCCGCTTTATCCTTGATGGTTTTGCCCATCTCGAGCACACCCTGAATGCTTTTCGGCAGCTTGTTCTCGTCGATACCTGCTTTTTTCAGGATCTCGGTGTTGTACGCCACGATCCGGGTGGTGGCATAATCTGGCAGCGCGAACAGTTTGCCCTCGAAGGTGAACGCATCTCTGGCGGTCTTCTGATACGCGCCCAAGGTTTTCGCGTCGAGCAAATCGTTCAAGGGCAGCAACGCGCCCTGTTGCGAAAGCTCGAGGACTTGCGTGCTGTTGAGCTGCACGGCATCCACTGGATTTCCAGCGGCGACACCGGCCAAGACTTTTTGTTGGATCGCGGCCTGCGGCAAATCCGTCCATTTCAGGGCGTTACCGGTGGTCTTGCCGTACTTCTCGACCAATGGATTGTAAAAATCTGCGAATGTTGACAGGTTCGTGGTGATGAACTCGAGTTGTTTCTGTTGGGCGCTTGCGCTCAGTGCGGCGGCCAGTGTGAACGCGGCAGCGATGACCATTTTCTTTTGCATGAATCCCTCCTCAGGGTGGTGTTCGGGCAGTTGTAAGCCGGGTGATTCTAACTGGTCCGCGCTCGAGGGACAAACCGGGGGAAAGATGAAGACTCGAGGGTTCGATCTGGGCAGCGCCAGCCAAACTCGAGCCGACCAGCACGGCGTTGAACATTCCCTTGAGTTCGATGGCGTTGGATGCGGCAGATAATCCAATGGTGGTTTGGTTGGCAAGGATTGGCAACGGATTTACGGACTGCGTTGGACGGGGCGGGAATGGGTGGCGCTCGAGAAGTAGGTTACGAGCAGCGATTACAGTCCTTGAATCAACCGCAATCCATCTTCAATACGCCGCATGAATTCTTCAGGGAGCGAACCGATTCTTGACTCGAGAAAGTCCCGATCCACCGTGATGACTTGCGTGACGTTGGCAACACTGTCATCAGTCAGTCCAGCCTCAAACGCTGGGATGCGCACATTTCCGGGCAACTCGCTCAACGCAAGGTTCGTTGTGATCGAAACAACAAGAACCGTGGCGAGTCTCGAGCGGTTAAAGCGATTGATTTGAACGATCAGCACCGGGCGGCGAAAACCTGGTTCACTGCCAACTGGTTCGGGCAGGTTCGCCCACCACACCTCGCCACGAAAAATCACTGGAAATTCAGCCGTCATTTGTGACGCTCGAGCGTGGCCTCTTGTAAGCGTTTGAGTCCAGGCTCGAGCCGCGTATCCACACGATCCGCCACCTGATTGATGGCCTCGGTCAGGGGATCAATTTCGTTTGCTTCAAGGAACGCTTCGAGCGCCTGAGCGTACAGGGAACTGCGGGTCAGTCCGCGTTCACGGGCGAGGCGTTCGGCGGCTTGGAAGACTTCATCTGGCAGGGAAACAGCGGTTTTCATGACTTGAGTATACTGGCCGTTATACCCGATGGCAACGGGCCGGGAATGGGTGGCGCTCAAGGTTAGACGGATAGCACCCCGGTAGCACCGCAAAGAAGGCGGACAATAACCTGATCGACTTTCTACGAATTTCGCACTTCTTTGTGAAACCTTTGTAAAGACTCCGCAAAGATTGATTGAATCGTACTAGGCGGGAGCCTCGTCTCTAAGATCGATCTTGACCGCAAGTCAGACCATAGAACACGCTGGTCTTTTTTTGATTCGATTAACAAAACGGCAAAATCGTCAAACGACGACATACCCAAATACGAAATATTAAACCTATCGACAACGCCTTTTGGGTGAATAGTCGGTTCCATCTGAGTTACTTTATAAAGCATATACGGATCATAAAACGAAGCGAAAACCTGCTCCTTTGAGAGGAGTTCACTTTTTTGTTCGATTCTTTCAACTGGTTTATCTAAAAAATCTTCAATCCAACCAAAGATAGAATCAAGTGTGGCAGTATCATCCCAGTCTCCAACTTCATGTGAATTAATGACGAGCTTGAAATGACCCAGCACCCAAGGTAGATTTATAACTTGAATTTCCCGTAGTTGCTCATCTGGGGTTTTGAGCTACCGGCAGAAACGGTCCAGGCTCCAACGCCCGCCGAATCGAATCAAACGCATCCCACCCATGCAAACCCCCAGAATTCACCACCGACCGAACCGCAGCGAACAAGTCCGCGCCC
>JANOWZ010000217.1:0-5735 GCA_031418155.1 Deinococcales bacterium | reverse complement strand
GCACGGGAGCGCGATGAGCAAAAGCAGTGGCAAACACGCAGTCATCCTCGCCGGAGGCAAAGGCGTGCGTTTGCGTCCGTACACCACCAACATCCCCAAACCGCTCGTGCCGATTGGGGATCAGTACGCGGTGCTCGAGATCGTGCTGCGACAACTTGCCTTTCAGGGATTCAAACGCGCCACGATCGCCATTGGTCATCTGGGCACACTGATTCGGGCCTTCGTGCGTGACGGCAAGCAATTCGGGCTCGAGGTCGATTACCACGAGGAAACCAGTCCACTCGGCACGATTGGGCCAGTGATTGACCTGCTCGACAAACTCCCAGATCACTTCTTGTTGGTCAATGGCGACACCCTGACCGACCTGAATTACGCGGCCCTGCTGGACCAGCACATCGAAACCGGAGCGCCGATGACGGTTGCCACGTTCCACCGCAGCGTGCAAATCGATTTCGGTGTGCTCGAGGATTCGGGCGGGATTGTCACGCATTTCGTCGAGAAACCCACCCTGTATTACAGCGTGTGCATGGGTGCGAACGCGATCTCAAAGTCCGCGTTGGCGGCGTACCCGAAGAAAATCTCGTTCGGTTTTGATCAACTGATGCTGGATTTGCTGGCCCGAGGCACGCCTCCGGCGACGTTCATCTTTGATGGCATCTGGTTCGACATTGGCCGCCCAGACGATTACGACGAGGCCAACTCGAGGTTCGAGACGCTGAAACCGATATTGCTGCCCGGTGAGGTCACGGCCTAAAAGTGACCCAATTTGTGAAGACTCGGGTCGTGCTGTTTGGTGCCGGTGGATTTCTGGGATCGCAAATCGCGCAGGCTTTGCAGGCAGATCATCTCGAGTTTTTCCCGTTCTCGAGGTCGCAACTGGATTTGGTCACGGCTGGCGCGACCGGTATCGCAAACGTGCTCGAGCAATTGCAACCAACGGTGGTTGTGAATGCCGTCGGTGCGTTGACCGGTTCCGAACCTGAACTTGAGGCGGCAAACCTGACCAGTGTTCAAAACTTGCTCAAGGCAACCGAACAAACCGTTCCTCGGGCCCGTGTGATTCATTTGGGTTCCGCCGCCGAATACGGTTTTTGCAATCCAGGCTCGAACGTGAGTGAAGACGCTATCTGTAAACCGATTGGGATTTACGCGATCCTCAAACTGGCGGCAACGCAATTGATGCTGGATTCCAAGCTCGAGACGGTCACGTTGCGAATTGCGAATCCTGTCGGACCATGCACACCAGAAACGTTGCTGCCCGGAGCCATCGCGCAACGCCTTCAAACCGCGATCCTCGAGAACGCCAGCGAAATTCGTTCCGGCCCCTTGTCCGATTACCGCAGTTACGTGGACGTTCGAGACATTGCGCAAGCCGTTTTAACCGTAGCTCACGCCGAGAATCCGCCACGGCTCATCAACATCGCCAGCCCTCAAGCCGTGCAAGTTCGTGAAGTCGTGAATGAACTCGTGCGCATCTCCGGGTTTCAAGGCAAACTGATCGAAGAAAACGCGCTCGCCTCGAACCGTTCGAGCGCCGTACCTTGGCAGCGAGCAGACATTTCTCGAGCTTTGACACTCGGATGGTGGCCGACGTTTTCACTGCAAGAATCGCTCGAGGATTTGTGGTTGGCGGATTCGTGACAGGCAGGCATGAATGCAAAGCCTATGTTGCGCGAAGTCTAAAAAATTTTAACCCGAAAAACTGTAAAAATCATCGTGGTTAACCCGAATGCGATCCCTAATATGGCAGACATGAAGATCCCAATCACCCTCGCGTATGGCGATGGCATCGGCAAAGAAATCATGGACTCCACCCTCGAGGTGCTGCGGGCGGCGGGCGCACAACTCGAACCCGAAGTCATCCAGATCGGCAAAACCATCTACGAACGCGGCCACTCGAGCGGCATCGAACCGAACTCCTGGGCCTCGTTGCGCCGCACCAAAGTCTTCTTGAAAGGCCCGATCACCACGCCCCAAGGCGGCGGTTACAAATCCTTGAACGTCACGATTCGCAAAACGCTCGGGCTGTACGCCAACGTCCGACCCTGCCAATCTTTTGAGCCGTTCGTGGCCACAAAACATCAAAAAATTGACCTGGTGATCGTGCGCGAAAACGAAGAAGACCTCTACGCGGGCATCGAACACCGCCAAACCGACGAGGTCGTGCAATGCCTGAAACTGATCTCGTACCCCGGCACCGAACGCATCGTGCGCTACGCCTACGAGTACGCCCGCAGGCACGGACGGCAACACGTCACCTGCGTCACCAAAGACAACATCATGAAACTGACCGACGGCCTGTTCCACAAAATCTTTGACGAGATCGGCACGGAATACCCGGACCTCGAGAAAGACCACATGATCGTGGACATCGGCGCGGCACGGCTGGCCGAGACCCCTGAACGTTTCGACGTGATCCTCGCGCCCAACCTCTACGGCGACATCCTCAGCGACATCGCCGCGCAAGTCACCGGCAGCGTCGGACTGGCGGGCAGCGCCAACGTCGGCGATACGGTCGCCATGTTCGAGGCGGTCCACGGCAGCGCCCCGGACATCGCCGGGCAGGGCATCGCCAATCCCAGCGGCCTGCTGAACGCCGCCGTGCTGATGCTGGTGCACATCGGTCAACCCAAAGTCGCCGAGCAGATCAAAAACGCCTGGTTGAACGTGCTCGAGCGTGGCATCCACACCAGCGACATCTTCGAGGCGGGCACCTCCAAAACGCACGCCAGCACCAAAGAATTCACGCAGGCCGTGATCGACGCGCTCGGCCAAGAACCCTCGAGCCTGCCCGTGACCCGTTACGCCGAAACGAACGACGCGCCCAAACACGCGCAGATCGTGCGCAAACTCCCGGCCCGCAAAGAAATCGTTGGCGTGGATGTTTTCGTGAACTGGCGCGGCAGCACCGCCGAGGACCTGGCCACACAACTGCAACGCTGTAACCTCGAGTTTCTGAAACTGACGATGATCACCAACCGGGGCGTCAAAGTCTGGCCCGGAGGCTTCCCAGAAACCTTCCGCACCGACCACTGGCGCGGCAGGTTCACCGTGCCGGACGGTCTGGCCACCTCACACGAGGACATCATCGAGGTCTTGCGCCGCGTGACGCTCGAGGGTTTGGACTTCATCAAAATCGAGAACCTCTGCACCTTCGATGGCGAACCCGGTTTCTCGCTCGGGCAGGGTCAATGAAGTGAAACTCACCGTTTCGCGGTCAGCACCCGCCCAACAAATTTCACCAAGCGCCATGCTCGAGCCCAGTGGCGCATGCTGATGCGCCAAATCCATTCGACACCCAGTTGCGCGTCCAATCTGGCGCGAGTTCAACCTCGAGCAAATCAAGGAAAACGCAACCGAGCATGACAAACCCAAAAACGTGTAGGGTGCGCCCAAAAGCGCACCGTTTTCGCTTTTACCAGAGGTCGATTGGCAAAAGCGTTTTCTAGCCTCGAGTCATTGTGTTGGGATTGTGGTGCGGTTGAAATCACGTGATTCTGATTTGTGAAACAGGCGGGCCGGTCTTCACGCGGGCTCGCCTGTTGAAATGTTGCACTTCGTCTTGAGCGTTCAATACCCAAGCTTCTCGAGTGCCGCCCGCACATCCACAAACGTGCTGCCCAGGCCGCGCAATGGTTTCGCCATCGCCAGGATCGTGGTCGCGTGCGCCATCGGGTACTCGAGGTAAATCACGGGCACCTTGGCGGCCTCGAGTTTTTTCTTCATCGCTTTGGCCTGCGCGGGTTCCAAGAGCCCGTCGTCTGTGCCGTGAACGATCACGAATGGTGGGGCGCTTTTTTCGACGTAGTTGATCGGTTGGGTTTGCGGTGCGGTTTCGGCGGGTCCCATGACCTCTTGGATGTCTGCCCCGATAAATCCGCCGTGTGCTTTGCGGTTGGCGTTCCAGAATTCGTAGGCTCCAGAGAAGGTCAGTGCGGCTTTGATCGTGCCGTCTGGCACATTCGCGGCCCGCAGGTATTCGGGGTTCACGGCGAGCATCGCGGCGATGTACGCGCCCGCCGAGTGACCGGCAATCAGGATGCGGTTCGGGTCGCCACCGTACTTGCCAATTTCTTTGCTGACCCAGGCGATGGCTTGCGCCCCGTCTTCAAGGTACGCGGGCCAGGTGGCTTGCGGGTACAGGCGGTAATCGAAGATCACGGTCACGTAGCCGAGGCTCGAGAAGGCTTCGGCGACGAAGCCGTATTCGTCTTTGCTGCCGCTTTTGAAACCGCCGCCGTAAGTGAAGACGATCACTGGGCGCGGCGTTTTGGCATTCTTGGGTTGGTAAACATCCAGCTTTTGCCGTTCGAGCGGCCCGTAGGTCAGGTTTGCAATTCGACTGATGCCCTCGAGTCCGGCGTTGGCGGAAACGGCAGAGAGTCCTGTGGATTCGAGCGCGGCGGGTGTGCAGGCAATCAGGGCGATCAGCGTAATTGCGACGGCAAAAAGTTTCCGGGGGATGGTCATGGGTTTACCTCAGGCGAATTCGTGTTCGCCATTCTCGAGATGATCTCGAATCAGTTCGCTCGAGGATTGCTTGGCAGGCTCGAGCGAATGACTGTCGGGCCTGCCAGTCTCGGCAATCACTGTCTAGGCAGTCCGGTTCCGCTGACGCATTGCGCACCGAATTCGGGTGCTTTGGGTTCTTTGCCGTCACGGGTGGCTGGATCGAACATGAATTTTTTCAGGAAATCTTCGACTTTGGCATCTTCATAACCATTGAGTTTCAGTTGCACTGTCCAGGCTGTGAGGATCAGGTTGGCATCCTGGCTTGGGTACGGTGAGAGCAGCAGGTATTTGTTGGCGAGTGTCAGTTGACGCAGTTTGATCTTGTCCGACTCGGGCAAGTCTGGTTTGTAGGTGATCCAGACGGCCCCGTGCTCGAGGGAGTGAACGGCGGTTTCGTTGCGAATTTCGCTGTCGTAAATCCCGCAGTTTTGCCAGGTGCCTGCGTGTTTGCCGCCAATTGGGGGCAGGATGTCGTAGGTAACGGTTTCGTCTTGGCTTTTGGTGTGTTCGCCGCCGTTGATGGTGGGATAGATTTTGACCTCACCGATTTTGGCGGGTCCGCTGTTGGTGTTGCAGGCGGCGAGCGTGCCGAGCGCGAGGGCTGCGGTCAAGGTGATCGTGACAATTTTGAAGGGCGCTTTCATCTTTTAAGACTCTAAACCATTGTGATTGGGTCGGGTGAAAAAAGTGCACGTTCTGGCAAGCCTGACCCTTGTTTCTCATTTTTGATGGGGGCGAAATGATCTCTTTTTGTGATGTCAAGGGCGTAAGTTGCCCAGAATTTGATGAGAGACTCATGCTCGGGTCTTGTCAGTTCTCTCATGTGGAACATTGCGGTCAGACCGGGGTTTTTTGCGATTTTTGATCCACATTATAGTTTTGTGAAGCATGGATTCATGAGAAATTTTGCAGTGATTTCACATCTTTCTATCACTTCACTCCTCTAACCTTTGTCGAAGTGTTCCAGAGGCGCGAGTGCGAACGCCCCCCTCTGAGCGAAAATGCCTGACCCAGTTCGGCCTGACCCAGTTCGGAACGAAGCTCGCCAGAAAATCTCAAACAGATCAAGACGCACGCAAACCGATCCTTATGCATCGGCGAAAACAACGGACCTCAGAAACCATCATTCAGGTCATCTGAACTGTGCTTTATTGCTGGATTTCCCCAGCCCCTGCCACCCGGCCCCCGGAGGTGAAACAACCTGAACGCCTCATTTATCGCCC
>JANOWZ010000216.1:0-2716 GCA_031418155.1 Deinococcales bacterium | reverse complement strand
TGGGTCATGACTACCGGTCGTGCGAAAAGTGCCACCCTCAAGCAAACCAACCCGTGCTCAACAATCTCAATCCTCCCAGATCGACTCGAGCACTTCCACCGCATTCGGATCACGCAACGGCCTGAGATCCCCACCCGCCGCGCTCGAAGCAAGCTCAAAGTGATACCGTCCCAGCATGTTCACATGCGCGAACTTCAACGATGAGAGTCTCGAAACATCCTCCTCGAGCACATCATCACCCATCGCTTCGATCACCCCGAGCGCCGCTTGCAAGTACCGGGCGTTCGTGCGACGTGAAAAGTCGCGTTATTGATTGTCCTCACAAAGGAGGTGAACGCAACAACAGGACCTGCCGTTCCACCGGCAGTACCCTACGGAGCAGGGCGGCAAGGTAACGAACCGTCCGAAGCCTCCCGACAACGTATCCCACAACCAAAAAGTTGGCACTCAAACCGTGAGGCAAGGGTGTAGCTGCCAGCATCAAGGCGGTAAGGGGCTAGGGTCGGATCACACGGTGAGCACATGCGAAGTCTCGTAAGCGTCGAAAAGTACAACAAGCCAAAGGTGCTGACAGGCTTGACACCAAAAGGTGACATGACCCGGAACGGGTGCTGAATGCTCACCCGTCGTGGACACACAAAAGGTCATCGGCGTAGAGGGACCACCTACACGATCCAACGTCAATCACGCGGAACACGGTAAGCCTGTACGTCCTCCAGTCGAGGAACCCCAAGTGGGAAATCCCAATTGGAAACCACGGCGCAAGCCAAAGTCATGGGCGTGCAGGACAAGGAAGGTGGAGCAAGCGAATACCATCCCGTAACCGGATGGATAAGGGTTGAGCCAAGGCAAACAAATCATGTGCCAACGTGATCGCAACATCACCCTGTGCGAAAGCAAGCAGACTTCCACCAGGTCTTCATTCACGAGAGAAATTGGAGAACCCCGAAGGAGGCAACGCAAATGACGGCTGAAATTCTAGCTGGTGCCGCCTCCCACGACCTCGACTGGCACGAGATCAACTGGCGTGTCGTGTTTGAAAACGTGAGGCGGCTCCAAGCGCGTATCGTGAAAGCAACTCGGGCGGGTCAAACCGGTAAGGTCAAGGCTTTGCAACGGTTACTCACCCACTCGTTCAGCGGCAAAGCACTGGCCGTGCGGCGGGTCACAGAAAACCAAGGCAAGAACACACCTGGCGTGGATGGGGAAACCTGGAACACGCCACAACACAAAACGCAGGCGGTGCATTCACTGAGACGACGGGGCTACAAACCTCGCCCGTTAAAACGGGTGTACATCCCGAAAAGCAATGGCAAGATGCGACCTTTAGGCATCCCGACCATCAAGGACCGTGCAATGCAGGCACTGTACCTGCTGGCCCTTGAACCGGTGGCTGAAACGAAAGCAGATCCGAACTCGTTTGGTTTTCGGCGTGAACGGTCCACAGCCGACGCGATGCAGTACTGCTTCATGGTGCTGTGCGAACGACGACATGCCGAGTGGGTGCTCGAAGGGGACATCAAAAGTTGCTTTGATCAGATCAGCCACGAGTGGTTACTCAAGAACGTTCCGATGGATAAACGGATTCTGAGTCAGTGGTTGAAGGCTGGGTTCATGGAGCGATCAATGTTATATCCGACAATTGCAGGGACACCGCAGGGAGGGATTATCTCTCCAGTGCTGGCGAACTTGGCGCTTGATGGGTTGCAAACCTTACTGCGCAATTTGTACGTGCCGCACAGTAGGCGAGCAAAAGGCACCAAAATCAACCTCGTGCGTTACGCGGATGATTTCATCATCACCGGAGGTTCAAAAGAATTGCTTGAGAACGAAGTTCAACCTTTGGTGCGAGCATTCCTGGCTGAACGAGGACTTGAACTCTCTGCGCAGAAGACGCGAATCACCCGAGTTGATGCTGGTTTTGATTTTCTTGGGCAGAACGTTCGCAAGTACGACGGGGTGATGTTGATTAAACCCTCGAAGAAGAACGTGAAAGCGTTCCTGACAAAAGTTCGGGAGATCGTGAAGGATGGTCGTTCAATGACGGCAGGGAATGTCTTGGCTCGACTGAACCCGGTGATTCGGGGTTGGGCAAATTACCACCGGCATGTTGTGAGCAGTCGCATCTTTCAATCTGTGGACAGCGTGATTTTTGGGTTGTTGTGGCGATGGGCAAAACGACGGCATCCGATGAAAAACTCGGCTTGGGTTCGACGCAAGTACTTCGGTCAACTCGGTCAGGATTCTTGGGTGTTTCATGGCGAACTGTACCTTCGGGATGGGAGTGTGAAACCGATCTGGTTGGTACGCGCTGCGAAAACGTCAATTCAAAGGCACGTGAAAATCAAGGGGGATGCAAATCCGTTCGATCCTGTCTGGGAGAAGTATTTCGAGGCGCGTTTGCAAGTACGAATCGAACATCACTTGCAAGGTCGAAGGTTCCTGTTGCGATTATGGCGGGAACAAGGCGGGTTGTGTCCAGTGTGTGATCAGCCGATTTCGGAGTTCACTGGGTGGCATAGTCATCACATCCGATGGCGTTCGCTTGGGGGTTCGGATTCGTTTGAGAATCGCGTGTTGCTGCATGCCAATTGCCATAGGCAAGTTCATGATCAAGGGTTGACTGTGGGGAAACTGCGTCCTATACGGGCGTTTTGAAGGCTCGAGCCGGATGCGGGGAAACTTGCACGTCCGGTTCCTAGGGGGCTGGAGGGTA
>JANOWZ010000215.1:0-2553 GCA_031418155.1 Deinococcales bacterium | reverse complement strand
CGGCGGCCCAGAACGCATCAAAAAACACCACGAGGCCGGAAAACTCACCGCCCGAGAACGCATTGACCTGCTTTTGGACGAGGACAGCTTCGTGGAAATGGGAGCCTTCGTCGAACACCTCGAGACTGGCCTGATGGAAGGGGTCGAAGCCCCAGGCGAGGGCGTTGTGACCGGATTCGGCACGATAGACGGGCGCAAAGTCTGTATTTTCAGCCAGGATTTCACGGTGCTCGGCGGATCATTGGGCAAAATGAACGCCAGCAAAGTCGTCAAAGTCATGGACCTGGCGGCCCGAGTCGGTTGCCCAATCATTGGTCTGAACGATTCGGCGGGCGCTCGCATTCAAGAAGGGGTGGACAGCCTCTCCGGGTACGGCGAGATCTTTTACCGCAACGCCATTTACTCCGGTGTCGTGCCGCAGATCAGTGCGATCCTCGGGCCATGCGCGGGCGGAGCCGTCTACAGCCCAGCCCTGACCGATTTCATCCTGATGGCCAAAGGCTCGAGTTACATGTTCATCACCGGGCCGGAGGTGATCAAATCTGTGACCCGAGAAGATGTCAGCTTCGAGGAACTCGGCGGTGCGGACGTTCACACCCGCAAATCCGGTGTCGCGCACCTCGAGTTCGAGAATGACCAGGCGGTGCTGACCGGCATCAAAAAACTCTTGTTACACCTGCCCGCCAACGCCCGCGAGCAAACGCCGAGGCGGGCCAGCAAAGACCCCAGCAACCGACGCACACCGGAAGTGCTCGAGATTGTCCAGCCGGACCAACGCAAGCCCTACCCAATGATCGATGTGATCCGCACGATCATCGATGACCGGGATTTTTTGGAAGTTCAACCCGATTGGGCCAAAAACATCATCTGTGGGTTTGCACGGTTCGGCGGGCGCTCTGTGGGCATTGTCGCCAACAACCCGCGACACATGGCAGGGGTTTTGAACATCGATGCCAGTGACAAGGCCGCGCGGTTCATTCGCACCTGCGATTGCTTCAACGTGCCCATCGTGACCCTGGTCGATGTCACCGGCTTCCTGCCCGGAGTCACCCAAGAACACCAAGGGATCATCCGGCACGGGGCCAAAATGCTGTTCGCCTACAGCGAGGCCAGCGTGCCCAAAATCACCCTGATCACCCGCAAATCCTACGGTGGAGCCTACCTCGCCATGAACTCGAGGGACATGGGCGCAGATGTGGTGCTCGCATGGCCGACCGCCGCCGTCGCCGTGATGGGCGCGGAAGGTGCGGCCAACATCATTTACCGCCGGGAAATCCTGAAAAGCGACACGCCAGATGCCACTCGAGCCAGCAAGATCGCCGAGTACAAAACTGCGTTCGACAACCCGTATGTCGCTGCATCTCGAGGCTACATCGATGATGTGATCGAACCCGAACGTACCCGCGAGCACCTGATCCGGCATTTGGAAATGCTCGAGGGGAAAACAGAGGTGCGACCGTTTCGCAAGCATGGAAACATGCCGTTGTAAAACTTGAGGGTCAATTTGAGTCTCGAGCTTTGCGGCTCGAGACTTTTTATGGCAAAGTAAAACCCCCACTTGCGCGGGGGCTTTTGAACACTCGAGTTGGTTTAGAACTTGAGCTTGTAGCTCATGCTGAAGGCGTTGCCCCAGTAGAGGGTGTCTGCGCCAGCAGGATCGATGCTGAAGATGCCGTACTTGAAGTCAAGTCCGTAGTAGCCGAACGTGAACAGCAAGCCTTGTTCTGCTTGACCAGCACCGGTGGTTGGGGTGCCCCAGCCTTTGGCGATGTCAGAGAACGGGTTGATGCTTGTGCCCGAGATCGTGCCGAAGCCTGGACCGAAGCCCGTGCCGCTGCGGTTGACGTCGGTACGTGAAGCGTAGGCGACCGAGAAGTTCGAGTTTGGCAACAGGAACTGCTCGAACGAGATGCCCACGGTGTACCAGAGGGTCGTTGCGTCTTTGTTCGCACCGATTGCCGATGCGTCGTAAGCAACGCCAGCGTTCAGTTTGGCACCGAACAGCGATGCGGTCAGGTTCAAGCCAAAACCGAGTGAGTTAACAGCATCTACTCCAACTGTTGCGGTGGTGAAGTATGCCTTTGGCTTGATGTTGAAACCACCAAGATCAAGTGAAGCATCAAGGTAGGCATATGTGCCGCTGCCTTTGTACTTGCTGTCGGCCAGACCAGTACCGAAACCAACGCCCAAGTTGACACCCTTGAGCAAGGCATCGTCTTTGCTGCCGTCGTGCAAGGCACGCACACCGAATGCTGAGCCGTCGCCGGTGGTGCCAGCGCCGTCTTCTGCGTCGGTGTTGAACAGACCTTCAATGTTGAAGCCGATCAAACGGAAACCACCGATGACGCGCAGTTGTGACGCATTCTTAACGCCAGTTTCGATGGTATCGCTCAATGGACCGTTGCCGAGGTTGGCTGAGATGTCCTTGGCGCTGCGCGAATCGAATTTGACCGAAAGGCTGAGGAAGTTGAAGAGACCATTGATGGCTGCTCCAACACCGAAGCCGTTCTGGTTTGGCTTGTATGGGTAGTTGTCAGCGGTGCCGAGGCTCTG
>JANOWZ010000214.1:0-2491 GCA_031418155.1 Deinococcales bacterium | reverse complement strand
CCCCAGACATGCTTGGGGTTGAGGTTCGGGACAGTGGGATCGGCATGAGCCAACTCGAGACCTCACAGGCGTTTGACCGTTTCTTTCGCGCCGATACTTCCGGGCAAACGCCGGGAAATGGCCTGGGCCTGAGCTTGGTGCGCGAGATCATGCGCCTTCACGCTGGCGAGGTCACGCTCAAGAGTCAACCAGGTGCTGGAACCACCGTCAGTGTCTGGTTTCCGACGCAACTCAACACGAATCTAAAATCGGGCTCAAGAGCAAACTTGAACGAAAGGAAATCATCATGAACCCGAGCGACGTAAAAATACTGATCGTGGACGATCAGGCCGACCTGCGCAAACTGATCCGCCTGACGCTGCAACCCGCCAACTTCCAAGTCTTCGAGGCGATCACCGGTCAGGAGGCGCTCGAGCGGGCGGCAGAGATTTTGCCCAACCTTGTGCTTTTGGACGTGATGATGCCGGGAGACTTGAACGGTTACGGCGTTTGTCGCACCCTGAAAGCCCAAGCGCAGTTCGCACAGACCAAGGTGATCTTGTTGACCGCCAGGGGGCAGGAGGCGGACCTCGAGCTGGGCCGGGTCGCCGGGGCGGACGATTACCTGGTCAAACCGTTCAGTCCGACGCAACTGCTGAACCTGGTTCACGCCTCAACCCGACCTGTGCAAAACATCCACAGCGTTGTGCTGAAATAGCTCACCGCACACAATGCGGGCCTTGAGACATGCTGAGCAAGTTCTTTACTTGATCCTTGGATCGCCCGTGATCCGTCCCGACCCTTTGATCTCACCGTCGGAAAAATTCGCTTGAGGACACAAAACAACCATGACGAACTCGATCACCCCCCCGCAACAAACCGATGACTCGAGCAGTGACCAGAACCCGCCTGACCAGAACCCATCCGATCAGGGCCTCTCCGAATGGATCGCGCAGTATCGCAGCCTGTTCGATCTCATGCCGCATCACGTTTGGATTGCCGGTCCAAACAACGACAAGATTTTTTACTTCAACCGACGTTGGTTTGAATTCACTGGGTTGCCGCGCCGCGAAACATTGGCCGATTCCGGCCTCTCGAGCGTTCACCCTGAGGACTTGAGCCTGCTGCTCTCGACGGGTCAGCGAGCCAGAACGATCCTGCAATCCTACGATGTAGACATTCGATTGCGTGGACGCAACGGCATTTACCGTTGGTTCAATATACGTGCCGCGCCGTCGTTTGACGAACACGATCAGGTGGTCGCCTGGGTCGGCACAAATTTGGACATCGACGAGCGCCGACGCAACAAGACTGCCTTAGACGACGCGCACCAACGCGGTAGCAAATTGCAGGAGGTCACGGCCAAGCTCGCCTCCGCCGCGACCAGCGCCGAGATCGCACAGATCGTCATGGAGGAGATTGCCCCGTGGCTCGAGGCGCATCACGGGGTGCTGGTGATGGTTGATGGATCAGGACAAATGTTGTGCATGGTGCAACGTCACGGTTTTGAGGACTTTGTTGACACGGAACTGAACAGGTCTGTGACACTGCCCATGCCCATCGCGGTGGCCTTCCGCGAGAACCGCACGATTGCGCTCGGCTCGAGGACCGAGATGCTGGCGCTCTATCCAATGCTTAAAGAGCGGTTGGAGGCCAGCAGCATTCAAGCCAGCGTCAACCTGCCGTTGGTGGTGAACGGCAAACCCTTCGGCGCATTGATGTTCGGGTACTCTCGCTCGAGGTCGTTTGAACCCGATTATTTGGATTTCCTGGAGATCATCGCCACCCTGATCTCGCAATCCCTGGACCGGTCCAGGTTGTATGAGGCCACGCAACGTCAGGCCGAAATCCTCGAGTTGCGGGTGCAGGAACGCACGCATGAACTGGCTTTGCGCAACGAGGAACTCGAGGCGTTCGTGTACACCGCCAGCCACGACCTGCGCACCCCTTTGCATAAACTTTCGATGTCGGGCGGCTTGCTGATGGGCGCGGTTGCGTCCGGCAACGCCGAGGATGCGCAGTGGTTGGTCAACAGCATCGAGAACGGCGTGCGCCGCATGGATCAATTGATCAAAGATTTGCTCAACCTCTCGAGGGCCGGTCGCGTGCCGGAAGACCCGAGCCTGTTGGATTTGGGCCAGATGGTTGAACGTGTTGTGACCGAACTCGCCGAACGCCTGACGGAACGCAACATCCGTTTCGAGGCTCCGAACGATTTGCCACAGGTGCTTTACCCGGAGACTGAACTCTACCAACTGGTCTTAAACCTGATCGGCAACGCCAGCCGATTTGCCCAGACCACCGTTCGTGTCTGCTGGCAGACCAATGCCGACATGCTCGAGTTTTCAATCGAGGATGACGGTCCGGGCATTGATCCGGAAAAGCGCGAGCATGTCTTTCAACTCTTCGCCAAACTTGATCCCTCGAGCAACAGCACCGGTGTGGGTTTGGCGATTGTCAAACGCATCAGTGAACGACACGGTGGGCGGGTGTGGATCACGGATTCGCAGTT
>JANOWZ010000213.1:0-6921 GCA_031418155.1 Deinococcales bacterium | reverse complement strand
GCCATCGTGCCGGAATGCCATCCACGAGCACATCGGCCTGACCGAGCGTGTGAATCTTCAGGTTTTGCATGGGCGATCCTCAAGGAAGGGATTCTTCCGCACCATCCGCGTTGGATGGCTCTGATCTGCCGCTGGGCTGAGAATAAAGCAGGTGTTGACATCAGATTGATTCGAGAAAGATTGACTCGAGCACTCCTCTTGAGCCTTTGGGCCGGTTTCATGCTGGCACCCAAAAGCAATCCCAGGCTGAGGGTCCGCTGAAGCCCCGCTGAGTGAGCGCCCGCAATCAGCGTGAGTTCAGCAAGGCGCGATAGTTTGCAACGATCTCGAGCAGCAAACTGTTACCTGAATCAAATCGCACCTGACAAACTGGGCTTAGTGTTGAACCAATTTAAACAGTGGCTCGGGTCGAGAAACTACAGCCATTTCATCGGAGGCAAACCCATGACCACAGCCACCACGAATCCATCGGCATCCGCTTCCGACCTCGCGCTCGTGGATGCCTACTGGCGGGCCGCGAATTACTTGTCGGTCGGACAGATCTACCTGATGGACAATCCCTTATTGAAAGAACCGCTGACGCTCGAGCATGTCAAACCCAGGCTGCTCGGGCATTGGGGCACGACACCGGGATTGAATTTTACTTATGCGCATTTGAACCGATTGATTCGCAAGCATGATGTCAGCACGATTTACATCGCCGGTCCGGGGCACGGCGGGCCGGGCATGGTGGCAAACACGTATCTCGAGGGCACGTATTCCGAGGTTTATCCGAACATCTCGCAGGACTTGAACGGCCTGAAAAATTTGTTTCGGCAGTTCTCGTTTCCGGGTGGCATTCCCAGTCACGTCGCGCCAGAAACGCCGGGTTCGATTCACGAGGGCGGCGAGTTGGGATACGCCCTGGTTCACGCTTACGGCGCGGCGTTCGACAATCCCAACCTGCTGGTCGCCTGCGTGATCGGTGATGGCGAGGCCGAAACCGGGGCGCTCGCGGCGAGTTGGCACTCGAACAAATTTTTGAATCCAGCCAAGGACGGGGCGGTGCTGCCGATCCTGCACTTGAACGGCTACAAGATCGCCAACCCAACCCTGTTGGCCCGCCTCGAGCATGATGAGTTGACCAAACTGCTCGAGGGATACGGGCACAAACCGTACTTCGTTGAGGGTGACGATCCGGCAACCATGCACGAATTGATGGCATCAACACTCGAGGATGTCTGGCTCGAGATTTCTCAAATTCAACTCGAGGCCCGAGAGAACGGTGTGACGACCCGCCCACGCTGGCCGATGATCGTTTTGCGATCACCCAAAGGTTGGACCGGACCGAAAATGGTTGATGGCAAACCGGTTGAGAACACCTGGCGTTCGCATCAAGTACCGCTCGATAACCTGGCAAAGAATCCGCAACACTTGGCACAACTCGAGACGTGGATGAAAAGCTATCGACCCGAAGAACTCTTCGATGCCGAAGGAAAATTCATGCCGCAACTCGCGGCGCTCGCACCGAGTGGTGAAAAAAGAATGGGCGCGAACCCGCACGCCAACGGTGGCCTGCTTTTGCGTGACCTGATCATGCCCGACTTCCGCGAGTATGCCGTCAGTGTCTCGAAACCCGGTGCTGAAACCGGCGAGGCCACACGAACGCTCGGCAAATTCTTGAGCGCCGTGATGAAGGCCAACCTCGAGTCGAAAAACTTTCGTGTCATGGGACCGGACGAAACCGAATCGAACCGCCTCGGCGCACTGTACGAGACCACCAACAAAGCCTGGGAGTTGCCGCGACTCGCCACCGACGAGCACCTCGCCAGCGATGGGCGCGTCATGGAGGTGCTGTCCGAGCACCTCTGTCAAGGCTGGCTCGAGGGCTACCTGCTGACCGGACGGCACGGATTGTTCTCGTGTTACGAGGCGTTCATTCACATCATCGACAGCATGCTCAATCAGCATGCGAAATGGTTAAACACGACTCGAGGAATTCCATGGCGGCGACCGATTGCCGCCCTGAATTACCTGCTGACCTCGCACGTTTGGCGGCAGGATCACAACGGCTTCTCGCATCAAGATCCCGGCTTTATCGACCACGTGATGAACAAAAAACCGGAGGTCGTGCGCGTCTACCTGCCACCGGATGCAAACACGCTCCTGTCGGTGGCGGACCACTGCCTGCACAGCCGCGACCGCATCAACGTGATCGTCGTCGGGAAGCAACCCGCACCGCAATGGCTTGGAATGGATGCCGCGATCAAACACTGCAACGCCGGAATTGGAATCTGGACTTGGGCCAGCAACGATGACGGTCTCGAGCCGGATGTCGTCATGGCCTGCGCCGGAGATGTGCCAACCCTCGAGACACTGGCAGCGGTGGATTTGTTGCGCCAGCACTTTCCCGACCTGAAAATCCGGGTGATCAACGTGGTGGACCTGATGACCTTGCAATCCGAGGGCGAGCACCCAAGCGGACTGTCCGACCGCGCCTTCGATGGGTTGTTCACGACCGACAAACCGATCATCTTTGCCTATCACGGCTACCCTTGGCTGATTCACCGCCTGACCTACCGTCGCACGAACCACCACAACCTGCATGTGCGCGGCTACAAAGAAGAGGGCACGACCACCACCCCGTTCGACATGACGGTGCTCAACCAACTGGATCGCTTTCATCTTGCGGGCGACGTTGTGGATCGCGTGCCGAGGTTGCAAAAGATTGGCGGTCACTTCCAGCAATTCCTGCGCGACAAACTTGTTGAACATGGCGAGTACATTCGCCGTCACGGGGATGACATGCCCGAGGTGCGCGATTGGAAATGGCCATCCTGAGCATCCAAAAGGGATGAACGTCGTGTCACCCGAGAAGGGATTCCTTCGGCAACCCTTTTCAACGCTCGAGCAGCACCTTGGGCGGATTGGTCAGCACAGGTTGGCCCGTTTGGTCTTGTTCGTTGAGGCAATCTGAGGAGGTGCAGATGCGCACCTCCCCCGGCTGGAATGTGATCCAGTAGCGTTCAGGCCATTACCTCTGACAATCGAGCCGCACCCGGAAACTCGGGTTCGCCACCGTGAAGGCCACACCCTGCTGCGACGGTGTGCAGCCAATGCCTTTCGCGCTGACCTCGACCAAGAACTTGACTGGTGTTTTGATTGCACCTGCGGTTGTCCCAGACGGGTAGTAAAGCCAACACGACAATGTTCTCGAACGCTTGCGCTTGGCTGTGGTTGGGAAGGGTTGGGTCGCTGTCTACTTTGTGAAACGGTGCCCATCAGATGTCGCAATTCCGCAAATGAGGTCGGAGCGCAATCGGAGACCGCAAGACTCGACCATTCGTCGCGATGGATCGTTATCTGATGCGACAAGCTCGTAAATTGCGTTGGCCCCCAAAGCCTCTAAAGCCAAACAGATCGCCCTTGCATTGATGCGACGCCCAAGCCGACGCCCGCGTTGCTGTTCTGCGACTGCAACGAGTCCAACCCATGCGGTTTTCTCATACGCGCTGTAGCGATTGTGTGGCATGTATGCGTGAGCACACGCAACAATTTGCCCGGCTGAATCGCGCATGTATGGCGTCGCACCTGAGCCCAGATTGCTCCTCAGCATGCGTGCTGAAAACGGGGCAATGGCGTTGTCAGCCATGAATTTCTGAATCTCATGGGAACATTCATCCGAATCGCCCCGTGCGAGGATGTGCTCCTCAAGATCACCTGGGAGCGGTTCCTCAACAAACGCCCGCGATGGCGGCAGTGCGTCTTGCGCGTCAGCGAGAAACGCGTTCCACGTGTGGAATTGATATCCGAGGGCTTCGAGTTGATCGGAAATCGCCTTGCGCTGCGCTGCGGGGCACAATCGAAAGCCAAACACCTTGTCTCGGCCAAGTGTAGTCTCGATTGTTTGCCAACCCAACAATTGTGGATCGTCTGTTCCACAGAATCTTCCAAGTTGACAACATCCGGGAGTGGTGTAGAGCCAGTCGTAGACCTCTTCCGCCCGTCGTTGCAAGATGATTTGTGTTTCGGTTCCGAAGTATGCCACGATAGCCTCCGTCCGCAAAAGCGATGGATAAGTCGATGCTGGTTGCGCCCAGCCGCCCAATTCGGATACGCCGCACATCTGTTCGTCAAGGTGCAGATACCATGACCTGGATGGGGATTTTGCTTGAAATCAAATTGGCTTTGAATCATCAGCGCAGACAGTCCAGCCGCACCCGGAAACTCGGATTCGCTACGGTAAATGCCACGCCCTGTTGCGACGGTGTGAAACCAATCCCCTTCGCGCTGACCTCGAGCAGGAATTTCACCGGGGTTTTGATCGCGTCCGGGGCGGTGTCTGACGGGTAATAAAACTTGAGTTGATGGATCACCGCGCCACCCTGGGGCAAGCTGGCGTAAGTCAATTTCTGCACGTCGTAAGGGTCCACCTTCAACGTGGTCGCATCATCAAACGCCAGTTGAATGCCCTGCCCGGTGCCGTCAATGCCCGCATCGGTGGAGATCAGCGTGGCCTTGGAACCGTTGCGCAATTCCAGCGTCAAGCCCCAGCCAGGGGTGCCACCGTCCTTGCTGATGCGCTCGAGTTTGCTGGTCCGAATGCGCCAGACCCCATTAAAGAGTTGCTCGCCCAGGCACCCCTCGAGCGAAGCGCGTTGGTTTGCGCCGCCTGCCGTGACGTTCTGCGCAGGTTGGGCCGTGCTCGAGTTGGAGAGCGCCAGCGTGCTTCCTTTGAGGCTCGAGGTGACACCCAAGGTTTTGAGCGCCGAAAGTGGCATATACGTTTTGCCGTTGACGACCACGGCCTTGTCGCTCGAGACTTGACCGTTGACCACCAGGCTGTACCCTGAGCTTTGGGCCACGGCAAGTCCAGCGAGTGCGAATGCAACCAAAGCCAATTGAATCCTGTTCATAAAAACCTCCCGATTGTTCTCAAGCACAGCCACCCCAACGGTTCGGGGTGGCACCTTGATGCGTGTTCTTCAGTACGACTTCAGCACCAGCGAGAGTTTGTCGGCCAGACCGAAGTTGAACTGCCCTCGGGCCGTGGTGCGAATCAGCCTCAGCAGGACAAACACCTTGCGTGTGAGCTTGGGAACATCATTGGTAGTGAAACGCCGTATAAACCCAGACTTGCCGCCGCGATCCACAGCGCTCACCGTCTCGAGGGTCACGGATTTCAGCGCTTTGCCGTTCGAGTCCTCGAAGAAAGCCGTAAGCAGTCCGAAATCCTCGAGTTTGCCGATGCTGCCGAAGTACCCGGACAGCTCGAAGGTTCCCGTTCCGGCATCCACGGCGGCGTTCCAATCGGCGGGTAGGACGATGATTTGGAACGAACTGTTGACGGTGCTGTCCGGGACGTTCATGGGGCCGCCGCCGCTGATGTCTGGCCCGCCCGCAAAGAAGTTGTTGCCCGCGTTCGGCACGACGTTCGGCGAAGGGTCGTCGGGGAGTACAACCGCCTTGTACGGGAGCACCGTGAACCGCAGGACACTCGGAGGGTAGGCACTGAGCCAACCGGGAAGGTTGCTGACGTAGTTTCCATCGCCTTGCGGTCCAGCCTCGGCGTTGCCGTTGACGATCAGGTTTTCGCTGACGCGCTTGGGAATCAAGACGTTCACCCTCAATGCGGTGCTGGTGGCTTTGTTCCCGGCGCGGTCGGTGGCTATGGCCGTGTGATCGCGGTTGTCGCTCGAGGACAGGTTGAGGCTCAATGCGAATGGGCTCGAGGTGGCCTCGCCCACTTTTTGCGCATCGTCGAAGAACTCCATGCTGGCGATGCCCCGGCTGTCGCTGGCCTCGGCACTCAGGTCGAGGTTGCCCGCCGCCGTGAGCATGGCGGTGGCGCTGGTCAGACTGACGGTCGGTGCAGTGCGGTCCACGAAGACGGTGTGTGCCTCGCCCTGAACGCTCTTACCGCCCTTTGTGGCCCTCACGCCCAGGCTGAAGCCGCCCTCGGGTAGGGCACTCGTGTCCCAAGCGTAGGTGTATGGGGCGCTGAGGGTAGCGAGCGTACTGCCGTCGCGCAGCAACTCGAGACTCTCGGGAGTGCCACCCGTGACGGTGGTTTGAACGTTCAGGGTTCCGTTGGTGTAAGCCGTTCCAGCGGGACTTGAGATGTTCACGGTGAAGTCTGAACCGCCCAACCCCAAGCAGCCGGTGAGGACGAGGGCCAGCAGTGTGCTCGAGGCCAAAACCGATCTGAATGGTTTGATAGCTCGTGTTCCATTGCCAGCGCAAACCACCAGAAACGCCAGCACGAAGATCAGTGGGAATCGTTTCATCACTCACGCCCCTTTAGTCGTTGAACCGTTTGACGTAAATGTTGTAGGAAGTCCCGTCATATTCACTCCAAGCCACCACCGGGTTGCCGCTCGAGTCCAACGCCAAGGAGGGATAGAACGTGTTCTGATTGAGGCTCACATCCAAGGGACCGGGCCCGACCGCGACCCAGGCCGTTCCGTTCCAGCGCTTAGCGTAGAGACTGTTGGAAACGCCATCAAGTTCCACCCATGCCACCACTGGATTCCCTCTCGAGTCCAGCTTCAGAGAGGGAGTGAGGGCGTCGCGGTTGGTGTTGACGTCCAGGAAACCGTTGCCGACCAGAACCCAGGCTGTTCCGTTCCAGCGCTTGACGTAGGCGTTGTATGAGGTTGCATCAGATTCGCTCCACACCACCACCGGGTTCCCGCTCGAGTCCAACTTCAGAGAGGGATCGAAGGCATCACGGTTGACGTTCGCGTCCAAGAAACCGTTACCGATCGAGATCCAGTTGCTCCCGTTCCAACGCTTGACGTAGATGTTCTCAGAGGTCCCATCGGACTCTCGCCAGGCTACTGCGGGGTTTCCGCTCGAGTCCAAGGCCAGGGAAGGAAAGGAGGCTTTTTGAATGGGGTTGGCATCGAGAACGCCACCGACCGGTGCGAACCCAGGCGTGAT
>JANOWZ010000212.1:0-3508 GCA_031418155.1 Deinococcales bacterium | reverse complement strand
AAGAATTCTCGAGCGATGACCGGCTCGTGACGGTCTATGTCAAAACCTTGCGCCGTAAATTGGGTCACGACGCGATCCAAACCGTGCGCGGAGTCGGTTATCGTTTTCCGGGAAACCAGTCATGAGTTTTGAGTTTGAAATGGATGGCGCTTGATCTCGAACCCGATTCCTCGAGCCACAACCCAGAGCATCTATTGCGCACCACCGATTGCTGATCCGTTACGTCGGCAACCTGACCGTGAACGTGCTGCCCGCCCCCGGTTCGCTGCTCACACCGATGCTGCCGCCATGCAATTCCACCAGGCGTTTGGTCAGCGTCAAACCCAACCCGAATCCCTTGTGACCCTCGAGTGCCGAAGATGCCTGCGCGAACGGCTCGAAGATGCGTTCCAGGTCGGCGCTGGAAATGCCGACCCCGGAGTCTTTCACGGCAATCTCGAGTGTGTCCGCATACAAGCCCGTGCCCGCCTTGGCCGTGAGCCGAATCAAACCGTTTTCTGGCGTGAATTGCACCGCGTTCGAGAGCAAATTCAGCATGATCTGCTTGAGTTGCCGCGAGCCCGCCACGACGGTTTCCAGGCCCGGTGCGATGCTTAATTCGAGCTTGATGCCTTGCGCATCGGCCCGATGACGCACCAGCGACAGGCTGGATTCGAGCAGCATGGCCAAGTCCAAAGGCTCGAGTTGAAAACTGACATTGCCAGAATCGACTTTCGAGAGGTCCAGCAGATCGTTGATCAATGCCAGCAGGTGATCGCTGGCAGCGTTGATTTCGGCCACGCAATCGGCCTGATCTGGGTTGAGCTTGCCAATCTCGGGATTCTCGAGCAAATCGGCGAAACCGACCAGCGCGTGCAATGGCGTGCGCAACTCATGCGAGACGTTCGCCAAAAATTCGGATTTCAGGCGGTTGGCACGTTGCGCGTCCTTCAAGGCTTCCTCAGCCCGAGCTTCCGCTTTGCGCCGCTCCGAAACATCGATGCCTTTGCCAACGAAATGCGTGACCTGACCGTTCGCATCGCGCAGCGACGCAACCGACCAGATCACCTCGTGGCGTTCACCACCTTTGCTGACAACCGGAATTTCAATCTCGAGCGAGGCGACATCGGCTGAGAGACTCTCAAAAACTTCACGCACCTGCGTGGCATCCAGGCTGGTCATCAAGGTTTCCCAGAACGGACGCGAATTCAACTCTGAGAGTTCAAACCCAGTCAGGTTTTGGGCGGCACGGTTGAACTGAACCACGGCATACTGGTTGTCCACCACCACGATCAAGGTGTTGGCCGCATCGGTGACCGCCGTAATAAAATCCCGTTCACGTTGGATTTCACGCTCGAGCCGGTAGCGTTCGGTCAGGTCGGTGAGCACCGCAACAACCCCAACAAACTGTCCATCTTTGAAACGTGGCACGGCATTCAAGAGCACGTGCATCTCTTGACCGTCGCTGCGCCTGACCTGCGTCTCGTGAGAAATGGTCCGACCCTCGAGCATCACGTTCCAAATCTCATCACGGATGGTTGAGTGTTGCATGGCCACCACGTTTGCGGGTTGACCAAGCATCTCATATTGCGCCCAGCCCATCATGCGGGCCAAAGCCGGATTGATGTACTCAAAACAACGGTTCGCATCCACCACCGCCAAACCTTGGCCCATCGCCTCCATGACCTGCATCGAAAAATCACGTTCCGCCGCGAGCGCCGTCAGTGCGGTTTGCTCTTGCGTGCGGTCTCGAATCAGGGCCACGACCTCATCATCAAGGCTTTTGCAGAGCCGCGCCTCGAAATGATGCGGCGAGCCATCCAACGGCAGCGTGTACTCAAACTTCTGTGTTTGCCCCGTCTCGAGCGCCTGGCTCAAGGCCAGCATGCCGGCCCCTGCGACCGCGGGTGGCATGAATTGTTTCAAGGTCTGACCAATCAACTCTGCCGGTGGCACAACCATCAACTCGAGACCACCGTGTGCGTCCAGGTACGTGCCATCACGTGCCAGCCGAAACACCAAATCGGGAATCGCACCCAGCAACGCCTGCTGTCTCGAGGTGATCTCGCGCTCACGCGACTCCGAAGCCTGCGCCACCCGCGCCAAGCGCCGCAACGCTAACGCATCGACCGTGACCGCCGCCAAATCTTCAAACGCCTCGAGTTGAGCCGGTTCCAAACCCGCTCGAGGCTCAAAGTCCATGACGCACAAAGTTCCCAAGCGTTCACCACTTGCGGCAATCAAAGGCATGCCCGCATAAAAACGTGCCCCTGGTGTGCCCGTCACCAGGGCTTCATTTGCAAAACGCGAGTCAAGCAGCGCATTCGGCACGATCAACGCTTCATCGCGGTACAAGGTGCGCCTGCAAAATGCCAAACTGTTACCGGAATCTTCCATACCGTAACAGGACGCAATTGAAAGTCCGTCCGGCTCGAGCAACAAAACTGCTGCCACCGGAGCTTGCAAGACCTGACAAGCCAACCGTGTTAAGCGCTCGAGTACCACAACTGGCGGCGCTTCAAAGGAAACAGCGGCTCGTGAAGTATGCAATGCTGGCTGAACCTCTGAGGATTCAGCCAGCATTGGTGTGCTCAAGACTTTGCGGCGCGACATGACGCAATCCTAGCGCTTGGACGAAACAAAAACCGGCTCGAGCCCACATGATTCTCGGTCAGCACATCCAATTCTGAAGAACTCTGACGTGACTGGAATGAAAATTTCTTCTTGGATTCTCAATGACCTTGCATACTCATGCAGTGAGCTCAGGAATGACCAGCCGAATAGAACTGTGTCGCATTCCAAGCGGCATTACGTACTGCTTGGACGGTCAGCCCTTAACCAACGGGGATTCACTCGAGATTTGGACCACGCTCGGTTGGGTCAAAGGCATTTTTGCCTGGGAAGGCGAACCGTACCTGCCCTACATCAACGCCACCTCGAGCGACAAACACCTCGAACCATTCGTGATTGTCACCAGCAGCGTTTGCCGTCGCCCGCAAGTGACCGTCCAAACTGAACACTGAACCTCTCGAGCCTCATGGATTGGATTTCGCGGCATGAACGATTGCCCGTTCATGGATCACCGCTTGCCCCTCGAGCATGTGACCTTGTGCGGCGAACAAATGCGCACACGCCCGAGAAACCTCACGCTCCGGAAAATGCTGGGCGGAAGTTCGTAAATGCAACGCTGCCTGCTCGAGCTCCTGCGCTGCGAACTCGCAGCGTTGGGCCGCCACCTCGAGATCAGACCATTTTTCTGGCATCGGGCTTTCTCACATCAGGTGCTCCAACCACCATCGATCACATGCGTTGAGCCGGTCGTGAAGGCACTCTCATCACTCGCCAGGTATACCGCAAGGCTGGCGACCTCTTGAGGCGTTCCAAAGCGTCCTATCGGCTGTCGCGCCATGAACCCCGCCATCGATTTTTCCAAATCACCCTGAGCCCGAATCCGATCCTCTAATGAGGGCGTGTGAATCGTGCCCGGACAAATTGCATTGACGCGAATGCCTTGCGCCGTGAAATCCGC
>JANOWZ010000211.1:0-1803 GCA_031418155.1 Deinococcales bacterium | reverse complement strand
GATCCGTGGGAATATCCGCACTGAAACTGGTGGCGACGAGCACGCGAAAAAAGTTTTTGTGATCGTTCTGAAACCCAATGGTCTCAAAGACAATCGCACGGATTTTCGTCTCGAGGTTCGGTGCAATTTCGATGGCGGCTTGCACGCGCTCGGCGAGTTCGGCAAGTTTCCATTCGCGCAGCGCGATCACCAGGGTTGCCTTGTCGCGGAAGTGTTTGTACAGCCCGACGCGGGTCAAGAGCGCCCGTTCGGCGATGGCATCCATTGAGGCTTGCGAGTAGCCCTGTTCGGAAAAGACCTCGAGCGCCGCCGTCAAAATCTCGAGCGTGCGTTTCTCACGGCGGCGTTCGCGCAGGGTTGGGGCTGGAATCACCTGTTCAGTCTAGCGGTTCAGGAGGCTCGAGCGTTGCTGCGAAACCAGGCGACTGTATCGCGCAGGGTTTCTTCGATCGGGCGAAAGTTCAGGCCGAATTCGCGCACGGCTTTGCTCGAGTCCGCGCCGTCTTTGGCCTGCATGGCTTTGATCGCTTCGACCGGTAGCATCGGGCGTGTGCGGGTCAGGCGGGCAAAGAATTCGGTGATGTGCGCGAGCATCAGGATCACTGGGTTTGGTAATCGCAATTTCGGTGCGGGAACGCCGGATGCCTTTTCGATGCCCAAGAAAATCTGCGCGAAACTAACGAAGTTCCCAGCGATGATGTACTTCTCGCCACTCCGACCAGATTCCGCTGCGAGCCTCATGCCTCGAGCGACATCTCGAGCATCGACTGTGGTCGTGCCACCGTCCAGGATTCCGGGCAGCTTGCGGCCCAGAAAATCGAGCACCAGTTGTCCCGAGTTGGTTGGTGCTGCATCGCCCGGACCAAACATCCATCCGGGCAGGATCGTCATGACCTCGAGCCTATGAGGGTGAGACCTGTGGGATTTGAGAAATGTTGTGATTGCGGCATCGCATTCGACCTTGCTGCGGAAGTACAGGTTCGATGTGGACTCGAGCAGAATGACGGTGCTTTCATCGCCGTAGGCTCCGTTTGGTTTCATGCCAATCGTGCCGCTGGAACTGGTGTGAACCGCCCGTTTGACCCCAGCGCGTTCGGCAGCCTCGAGCAACTGAATCGTCGCGTCAACGTTGATGCGTTTGAGCATCGGCCAGTGATCGCCGGGTTCGTAGTATTCGCGGAAGAACGCCGCGGTGTGAAACAGCACGTCGCAACCCTCGAGCGTTTTGGCGAAACCGGCGACGTTTTCCATGTCACCCTCGATGACTTCGACGTTCAATCCTGCGAAGGTTTTGTTGGCTTTGGCGCGGGATCTAACCAGGGCGCGGACTTCAAATCCATGCTCGAGAAGTTCACGGACGAGGTTGTTGCCGAGGAGTCCGGTGCTGCCGGTGACGAATGCTTTCATGCTGTCTCCAATCCGTTCAGATCACTCTGATAAAAAAGTATACAGGTTGTAAACAAGTGAAATGTGATTCCGGGCAAGATTTGCAGGTGCTTGGCTCAAAATAACAACATGAGGTGACCGAGACGGGCTTCAAGCCCACCCTGGTTCAACCCAAGCTCGATTTAGGCAGCGCGACGCGATGACCCGGAATCTTGGGCATCCCGACCCGAATCAGAATCCGTGCCCGAGTCAGCCTTGGTGCGTTTGAGCCTGGATTCTGGCGGCAAATGCCCCGCCCGCCAACCGCGTTGGCAGGTGTGACACCAGTACGCCTGTTCGCCATCGCGTAAACCCACGAGTTCCATGCGGCGTTGACATTGCGGACAGCCGAGCGTTTGGTTGTGACTCGAAACCCCC
>JANOWZ010000210.1:0-6717 GCA_031418155.1 Deinococcales bacterium | reverse complement strand
AAACCATGAGCGCCCCGAAAAAACAACCAACCGAACCAACACAACTCGAGGTCACGTATTCGCATTACCTGAAAAGCGAACGCGGTCGCAGCCCAAGCACCATTCAAGCGTACCTTCGAGACGTTCGCGGCTTCAGGCGATGGTTGGACTCGAGCGTCAAAAAAGGACTGCCACCCACATGGCCCGAGGTGACGACGCAACACATCCGGGCGTACCTGGCCACGCTCGAGAGGGCGAACGAGCACCGGTTGCATCGGATCGCCTCGGGTCTTCGCAATTGGTTCGATTACCTTTGGCGGGTGGCGAAAGAGGTCGCGGGCAACCCGGCGAGTGAGATCAGCAAACCGAAATTGCCGAAGCGGTTGCCGAAGTTCTTGCAGCCTCATGAGGTGGCGCGATTGCTGGATTCGGCGTTGAAACGCTCGAGGCCGTCAGAATCGCTTCGCAATTGGGCGGTGCTGGCGTTCCTGTACGGTTCGGGCTTGCGGATTGGGGAGGCGCTCGGCTTGACGATGGACCGGGTGCAGTACGTCGATGGGTTGGCGGTCAGTGTGCGTGTGATCGGCAAGGGCAACAAGGAACGGATGGTGCCACTCTCGAGCACGGCACAACGGGCGTTGCACCAATGGTTGAAGCACCGGAAACTTGAGGGGAGCGTGAGCGATCCGCACGTTTGGGTCAACACGGGTGGTCGGGCCAAAGGGCAGGTGCTTTCGATTCGGGCGGTGCATCGGGTGATTCAAACTCGAGGGCTCGAGGCGGGCTTGGGGAAATTGAGTCCGCACAAGTTACGGCATTCGTATGCGAGCGCCTTGGTTGAGGGTGGACGTTCGATTGATGAGGTCAAGGAGTTGCTGGGTCACGCGAGCATTGCGACGACACAGATTTACGTTCATGCAAGCAGGGCGCGACTCGAGGCGGCGGTGGCGAGCTTACCGGACGTGCTGGATGTTGGGCGGTGAGTGGGTTCAATCACATCAGGGCACTGTTTCACCCGTGAAAATCGGTACTCGAGCCTCGACTTCCCAACCCGTTATGCAGCGACCCGTTGTTGCCTGGAACCGACAAGATCAGGTCAACCTCGGGTGTTGATCCAAAAACAAACCCAACCGGCGCAGGCCCTCCTCCAGGTTCGCAGCCAGACCGCCACCAACGCCGAGGCGAATGTGGTGTGGCAAACCATAAGCTGAACCCGGAATCACCAGGGTCTTGTACGGCACCTCAAGCATCGCTCGGGTCAGCGTTTCGCCATCCCAACCCTCGAGCCTCGCCAGTCCGATCAGTCCGGCCTTGGGTGAACACCAGGAGAGTTCGGGCCTTGAAGCGATGAACGTCTCGAGTGTTGCCAGTGTGCTCAGGCCATCGCTTCGGGCCCGCCCGAGCGCGTTCGCGTACCGTTCAGGCCGCAATGCGATTTCGGCGATGGTTTCACCGAGGACGTTCATGATTTCGCTGCTGTTTTCACGCAACACCATCGAGTCCAGAATCACTCGAGGGTCACGGCAGATCAACCAACCGGTGCGCAACCCCTGCAAGCCGAGCGCCTTGGAGACGCTGCCGGTGCTGATGCCACGTTCGTACAGATCGGCCATCGCCGGGGCGCGTTCGCCCATCCATTCGAGGCTCGCGTAGACCTCATCGACCAGCACGTAAGCGCCAACACGGGCGGCAATCTGCGCAACCCGCTCGAGTTCGGTTTTGCTTAAGAGGTGACCGCTGGGGTTGTTGGGATTGGTCAAGAAAATCAGTTTTGTGTTGCTGTTCACCAACTCCTCGAGTTCAGCAAAATCGAAGGCCCATTCGAGGTGCTCGTGGCGGTGCAGGTGATTGATTTTGGCTCCGATGGCTTCGGCCAGCACCAACGGTTGCGGCCAACCTGGGGTCTCAACAACGATTTCATCCTCGGGTTGCAGCAGTTGCATGATCGTCAGGTGGTTGGCCTCGGCGGTCCCGGCGGTGATCAGCACATCATCGATGCGGCAACGCTCGAGCTTGCCGATTCGCAGCACGTGTTCGCGCAGCCTGGGCAGGCCCTGAAAGGACACTCCCGACCAGTCGAGTGAAAGTTCGGGGTCGAGGTCACTCAGGAAATCACCCAGTTTGGGCGAGGCGGACAGCGAGAAGCCGAGCGTCGCCTCGGGGTTTTTGCTGGTGGTTTCGAGCAGGACCTCGAAGAGTTTGTGTATTTTGACGCGCATGACACGCTGATCGTACCGCCTGAAGTGGTGTGCCAGAAGCTGTGTATCGTGAAGGACATGACCACACTCAAACGCCTGTACGTGCTGGACCTCGGCCTGTTCCGCGTCAACAGCGGTCGTGTGATTGGCATTCCAGGATTCCTGATTCAAACCCAGGAGGGCCAAAACATCCTGCTCGATTCGGGTTTCCCAAGCAAATACGCCGATTGCGAACGGGCCAGCCTCGAGGATGACTTGGGATCGTTCGGACACCTGATCGATTTCGGGGCTCGACACCTGGTGGCGGGCCAGTTGGCGCTGCTCGGCCTGACGCTGGCGCAGATCGACCTGTTCGTGCTCAGCCATGGCGACATCGATCACATCGGCGCACTGCCCGAATTCGCGGGCCGTGAAATCGTGGTCGGTGCGAACGAACGTGCCATGCCCAGACCGCGATACTTTGGCGATCATCAACCCATTCCATGGCCCGAGGCGCGGTATCGCCTGATCGAAGCCGACACGTTGCTGATGCCCGGACTCGAGGTGCTGTTCACGCCGGGTCACAGTCCGGGACACCTTTCAGTCATGCTCGGGTTGCCTCAGACCGGTCGGGTGTTGCTGACCTGCGATGCGATCTCGAGGCCCGCCGAACTGAGCGACGGTTCGCTCGAAGGACAGGTGCTGTTTCAGGCCGAACGCCTGATGCGACTCGCACATGACAGTTCCGCGCTGGTGATTTATGGGCACGATCCCGAGCAGTGGTTGCTGCTGCCCAAAGCCCCGGACTGCTTCGAGTGATGCTTGAGTAAAGCTCAAATTGACCGGCCCTCGAGTCACCAGCGACCCGCGAAACTCATCCCGACCTGACATCCCGACCTTGGTTCAAGACGATCACGTTGCCGCTGCAACAATCGCCCGACTCACCCGCCAAGAACGCCACCCACGCACCGATTTCCTCGGGCCTCATCGCCTCGCCCCTGGGCATCCCCGCCAAAGCCTTCGCCAGCAATTCGGGTTCAACCACATCGAACAAATCCGTGCGGGTCATCGCCGGAGCAATCGAATTCACACAGATGCCCTCCTTGGCGTACCGCCGCGCCAAATGCTTGGTCAGGTTGTCCATCGCCGCCTTGGATGCCCGGTAATGGGCCGGATCGAAAACCTCAAAATTGTACGCACCGTTGCTGGAAATGTTGATGATCTTTTTGATGCCCGGACGCAACAGCATTTTGGGAATCGCCTGCTGGCAACAAAAAAACGCAGAATCGAAATTGACCGCCATTTGCCGTCGGAACTCCTCGGCAGAGATCTCCAAAAAATCATTCATCAAGCAGGTTCCAGCATTGTTGACCAGCACATCCAGATGCTCGAGTTCAGCGAAGACCCGCTTGACCGCCTCGGGATCGGACACATCCGCCAGTTTGCCCGAAAAAGCTGATCCGAGGACCGTTGCAGTTTGTTCCAGACGGGCCTGATCGAGATCGATGCCGATCACGCTGCAACCCTGGGCCAGCAGTGCTTTCGAGATGGCCAGACCCAAGCCTCGGGCGGCTCCGGTCACGACGGCGATGCGGTTGTTCATGCGCACAGTCTACCCAGGCAACGGCGGGCGTTGACAGAATCGACGTGCTCGAGCTTTTGCAGTCCGTTTCAATCCCGTTTCCGGGCAATCCCGTTTCCGGGCAATCCCGTTTCCGGGCAATCCCGTTTCCGGGCAATCCCGTTGAGACGATTGGACGAAGGGGCGTCTGTCCGAATTCGGATCGTTTCAATCCCGTTTCCAGGAATCTTGAGTGGAACCAACGTTCAATACGCATTCAAGTTCGCCAACTTTAAAGGGTTTCAATCCTGTTTTCAGGAACCTCGAGTGCGATTGCATCCATTTCTGTTGCGTTCAACCCTAGGTTGTCAAAGTCCCTGCCGTTAACCTGAAATCGTGTGTTTCACAAGTGCGGCACGATCAGCATACCAGCCCAGAGCGATCTTCACGGGTGGCCTGTCATCACGTCTTTCTCGAACACTCGAGATCACAAGAACAATTCTGTGGCCAGTTTGAAATGCGCAGCCAACCGTTTCGCTATCGCTTTCGAAATACCACGCTGCCCATTCAGAATGCGTGAAAGTGTGGGTTGATCGGTGATGCCTGCCCGGACCAAATCGGCTTGAGTCACGCTGTGCTCTTCCATCAAATACTCGAGTACCTGCACGGGGCTGGCGTCTGGAATCACGTGGTGTTGTTCTTCCCAATCGTGCGCATACGTGCTGGCAATGTCCAACAGCGTCGAGTATGGGCTGCGTTCCGGGTTGCTTCCTGCCACGTTGAAGATGCCTTCGATCAGTTCGATCAGCGCGTCGTATTCGGCCTCACTGCTGGGCCGCTGAATGTTCAGGACTTCAGCGTGTCGTTTCCAAGTGCTCAAGATGTTGTTCATTTGATTTTCCTGTTCCAAGTCGTGTACTCGTCGTGGGTGAGCACGCCTCGGAGAAAGACTTTTTGCCATTCATAAACGATGCTGGTGATCAACCGGTATTTGTTGCCGCCAATGTTAAAGATCGTCAGGTCGCCCTTGAGTTTTGTGGATTTGAAATCGGCGTGCGGGAAGGAGGTGCGCACTTCGTGGATGCTTTGAAAGTTGGCACGTTTGAAAACCGTGTACCAGGTGGTCAGTGGTTCTTGGCTGTCTGGGTGTGCTTCCCAGAAGGTTCTGAGGGCTTTGCGGGAAATGACATGCACTTGCAAATAAGGTACATGTCAAATTGACATTTGTCAAAATGGCATGATACCAGGACCGTGCAGATGCCTCTCGAGGATCACAACCTGATACCCGACTGTCTGAAAGCCCAAGGCCAATGACAACGCGATCCTGAAATGCAAAAAGCTCGAGTCATGCGGCTCGAGCTTTTTTTGTTGATCCCGTTCCAGAGTGTTCTTCACGGGCGATCTGCAAGCACACATCATCCTCGATCACCTGACAAATTTCGGGGCTTCCAAACGCATTCCCAACGCATCTGCCACCCGTTGCAAACTGTCCCACGAGTGCGATTTGTAAAACGGATTCGTTAACCTGGAAAGGGCACTGCGGCTCACACCCATGCGGCGGGCCACTTCAGATTGGTTCAAACCGCTGGCTTTGATCGCCCGTTCAATCTCGAGGCTGACCGTGCTGATCGGTTCGGGTTCCACCCAGATCGTTTCGATTTCACTGCTGCCCTCGAGTGAGCTTGGATCGATGTCGGCCAGGGTTTGTGCTTTGGGTGCGGGCGTGTCGTTCTCGAGCAGGTAACTGGCGAGCACTTGCGCGAGTTTAGCGGGCAGTGCGTCCCTGGTGTAGGTGGTGACGATGGCGATGATCGGATCGGCGAACCAACCGGCGTAATTCGTGCCTGATTTGGCGGTGATGGCAAGGTATTTCATGGCTGGCCTTTCTCCTTGGGTTCGTTCAAGTCAATGCCTGCGATTTTGAGCATGTTGCGCAACGTGCCGATGGGGATTTCGTGTCCTGATTTTCCGTCAATGGGGAAGCTGATTGTGCCGTTCGTCCAGATTTCGTGATCGCCTTTGCCTTGTCGTTTGATGTAAAACCCGTGCTGTGCGAGGAGTTTTTTTAGGATTCGGACTTTCGTGGCGGTCCACCTGACCTCTCACCGACCAGTGAATGTTACCATATTTGAGAACAAATTAAAAACCCCGGCCAGCACCGAAGGTTCTTGAGCGTGATCGGGGCAGTGTTGATCCCGTTTCCGGGCAATCCCGTTGAGACAGCGGCCTTTCTCGAGGCCGTCCAGGATTGTGTTTTCAAGGGGCTCTTGGATAACCTCTTAAATTCTAATCCCGTTTTGCGACGCTCGAGGTTGAATGGCAAACCCCGTGTTTCACACACTCCAATCACCTCGAGCGTTCAACCCTTAACCGTTCCGACCGTCGATGGCTCGAGCCACCTCGAGCACCCGTGAAAGGCTGGCACTGGCGTACCGGGTGCTTTCATACCGTTGAATCTGTTGCGGTTTCATGCCCAAACGTTCGGCCAGTCCAGCGTGCGTTAATCCTGCTGCGATTCGGGCGCGAATCAAATCGTCGGCCAGGTGCTCGAGGTCCGTAAAATCTGGAATTTCAGAACGGTCACGCAGCATCTCGAACGCCGTCAGGTCGGTTTGTAATTCTTCGATCAGGCTGTCCAAAGCGGCGGTACGAACGGCTCGGGCGCGTTTGGGTAAGGTTTCGGAATCCAGTTGGTTTCTCGTGTCCACAAAGCCATTCATGCGGGCTTTGGTGACACGGTACTGCAATTCGTTCTGAATCATGACTGCCCCTTTTCGTGAACCGCCGACCTTGGTTTTGCCGTTGTTTCAACCTTTGACTTAACCTTGAACGATTTCATGGTGGTTCACCCGTTGGCAAATCGCTCAACTCGAGTCGGATGATGCCTTTGGCCTGATCGTTGCGGTCGTGCGCAAAGAACCAAGTAAAATCCCATCCGGCCCGATCCGTGATGGCCCGAGCAGGAAAGAACTCGTTGCCGAATCGGGCTTTTTGTGCGGC
>JANOWZ010000209.1:0-19163 GCA_031418155.1 Deinococcales bacterium | reverse complement strand
GAGCTTCCCGGCGTTCAAATCAGATCACTTGACCCTGACGACTTCAGGCTCGAGCGTGGCCTGGCTGACCCGAGATTGGAACGCGACTGGAACCTGGGGCGATGCGACCGTGGCCACTGCTGAACGCGGTCAGGCAAGGCTAGAGCCGGTCGTGGCGAAACTCGCAACGGTGCTCGAGGAGATCGCCTCGTTTGAGGTTCCGGCATGACCAAGTACGAACTGGTTTTGCGCCATGCTCGAGTCGATGATGGCGCGTTGCAAGACATCGCGTTCAAGGCTGGAAAGATTGTGGCGATATCTGACAGGCTCGAGGATTCAGGACGCGAGGAACGAAACCTTGAGGGCCGAGTCGTGCTGCCTGGATTTGTCGAATCGCATTGTCACATTGACAAAACGCTGACGGTTGATCGGGTCGAAAATGCCTCCGGGACGTTGATGGAAGCGATCATCAATTGGGTGGCGTTCAAACCAAGCTTGACCACGGACGATTATTTGGCTCGCGGTCGGCGTGCATTGCTGATGGCGTTGCGAATGGGTACGACGAATTTGCGAACGCACGTCGATGTTGATGCGAATGGACTGCTTGCGCTCGAATCAGTGCTCGAGTTGAAACGAGAATTTGCGGGCCGCGTGGACCTGCAAATTGTCGCCCTCGGTGGTCCTGGTGTCAGTAATGCCGAATTTGCTGCGATGCAACAGGCGCTCGAGATGGGCGCGGACATTGTAGGTGGTTGTCCCGCCATTCGCAGCGATCCGAAGGCTGAGGTCGTGCGGGCGCTCGAGTTGGCCGAGCAGTTTGGCAGGCCGGTCGATTTGCACGTGGACGAAAACGAGAATCCCGAAAGCCTGTCGCTTGAGACGCTGGCAGAGGAGACCATCGCCCGAGGGCTTGAGGGTCGAGTCACGGCTGGACATTGTTGCAGCCTCGCGTTCATGGACGAACGCACGGCAGATCGCGTGATCAAAAAGGTGGCTCGAGCCAAAATCAATATTGTGACTTTGCCCGCCTGCAATCTGGTTTTGCAGGGCCGCGAGATGAATCCAACGCCGCGTGGCCTGACCCGCGTCAAACAATTGCTCGAGGCTGGCGTGAACGTCGTGACCGGTACGGACAACGTTCAAGATCCGTTTCAACCGCTCGGGAATTTTGATTTGCTTGCCGCGAGCAATCTGACAGCACTCGCCGCGCACATGACGGGCCGGGCTCAAATGCTCGAAACGCTCGAGATGACCACCACCCGAGCCGCGAAAGTCTTGGGCCTCGAGCATCACGGTTTGCAGGTCGGCTGCAACGCCGATTTGGTCGTGATCGATGCGCAATCCAAACTCGAGGCATTGGCTCAAGTTTCAACGAATCGCATGGTCATCAAGGCCGGAAAAATCTTACATGAACTCTCGAACACGTATTGAATGGTTCGAGATCACCTGAACTGTTTGGAGGACAGCATGGATTTGATTTTACGCAATGCCAAGTTTTCGGATGGAGCGATTAACGACATTGGCATCGAAGATGGTGTGATCGCCGATGTGCAACCACGGCTTGAGGCGGGCACGCGATTGGAATTGGATGCAAAAAACAATTTGGTGATTCCAGCGTTTGTGAATGGGCATTTGCACGCCTGCAAAAGTTTCTGGCGCGAACCGCTCTCGAGACTTCCGATTGGTCAGGGATTCGATTTCAAAAATACAGGCTCGAGGTTCGCTGCGATTGCAGAGGTCAAACGCAATTACGCGGTTGAAGACGTGATGGCTCGGGCCGAGCGTTCGTTGCGGCTGGCGATTCGGCATGGCACGGGCGCGATTCGTTTGTTCGCCGACATCGACGATGATGCTGGTTTGCGGGCGCTCGAGGGCCTGCTGGCCTTGCGCAAAAAGTACGCAAACATCTTGACGGTTCAGGTTGTGGCCTTCCCACAGAACGGTGTTTTTCGTACACGCTCGAGCAGCGAAAGGTTGTTGAAACTCGCGCTGGAAATGGGTGTCGATGCGCTGGGTGGAATCCCCTGGCTCGAGCCTTCTGAAGAATCGCAACGGGCTCATGTTGATCTCGTGCTCGAGTTGGCTTTAGCGCACAAGCTCGACGCGCATTTTGTCTTGGATGACACTGAAGATCCAACCTCACGCACCACCGAGTACGTTGCCTCACGCACGATCACGCTCGAGATGCACGGACGGGTTCATGGCACGCAGGTGAATGCGCTGGCGTACTACGATGACGCGCACGCCGCTCGAGTGATCCGACTGATCCGCAAGGCTGGCATGACGATCTTCTCGAACGCGCACGTCGCGCTCGTGACCACAAACGTTCGGCATCAACCCGCACCTCGCGGCATGACCCGCGTCAAAGAATTGCTCGAGGCCGGCGTGCCGGTTGCCACGGCTCAGGACGACATCGACAACCCGTATTACTGCTTCGGGCGCAACGATTTGCTCGAGGTTGCGCAGTACATGGCACACTTGGCGCAACTGGGCTGGGGTGATGATCCGGCAAAAGTTCTCGAGATGGTCACGAGTGTTCCAGCGAAAGTCATGCGGCTCGAGGGTTATGGGCTTGAAGTTGGTTGTAAAGCGAATTTAACTGTACTTGATGCCAGTGATTGGCATGATGCGGTGCAGTTTCAGGCCGAGAAGAACCTGGTGATCTTGAACGGCAAGCTGGCGGTGCGCAATGAACGAAATTCGGAAATCCTGATTTGACGCTCGAGTTTAGAGCGCTTTGAGAATCTTCAGGTGATGCAATTCATGTCCAGCGATGATGTGCGCCAAGGCCCGCACGCTGACTTTTGCATCGCTCGCAGTGCCAACCCGTGTCCAGGCAACCTCCGGCAGCGCCTCGAACATGAGAACGTTGGCTTGACGCAAAAACGTGAATTCCATGAACAGGTTCTCGAGTGAAACCGAATTCGCCGCAGAGTGGTTTTGGAAGGTGTCTGGGTCCATGCCCGGAAGGGCACTTGCATCACCTCGAGCGAAACTCAGCGCCCGATATGAGAAAACGCGTTCGGAGTCGATCAGGTGTCCGAGCACCTGCTTGAGGCTCCACTTGCCGGGGGCATAAGGTTGATCGGCTTGAAGCTCGAGTGTCGGGATGAAATCGAGCGTGATTTTGAGTTGGTCGGCCAGTATTTGCACAATATCGCCTTCAGGCACGAGCGTCACGTAACGTCCGTAATACTCGAGGTATTCGCTCGGATCAGGTTTCTCGATTCGCGCTTTGAAAGTCATAAACAAAAATAGCATACGCATTCAGTTCACTTCGAGACGGTATGCTTTTTGTCGTGAGCGCATTCGATCAAAAATTTGCCCCCGAAGCCCTGACCTTCGATGACGTGTTGCTGCTGCCCGCGTACAGCGAGGTCACACCGAACGCGGTTCGGCTTTCGAGTCGGTTGACCAAAAACATCACCTTGAACATTCCGCTTTTGTCTGCCGCGATGGATACCGTAACCGAGAGCGCAATGGCGATTGCGCTCGCTCGGGCCGGGGGGATTGGTGTGGTGCACAAAAACATGCCGCTCGAGGCTCAGGCGCGAATGGTGTTGCAGGTCAAACGTTCAGAGGCGGGCATGATCGTCGATCCGATCACGCTCGGGCCGGACGCGCTTTTGGAGGATGCGGCGCGGTTGATGACGGAGTTCGGCATCAGCGGCGTGCCAATCATCTCGAGCGACGGGAGATTACAGGGCATCGTCACCAACCGTGATTTGCGCTTTGAAGACGACCACTCGAAACCCGTGACGTTCGCCATGACCCGAGACGGCCTCGTGACCGCACCGGTCGGCACGACGCTTGAACGCGCCCGAGAATTGTTTAAGGCCAACAAGCTCGAGAAACTGTTGGTGGTTGACGATGATTACCGGCTTCGCGGCCTGATCACGATCCGGGACCTCGAGCAGGCGCAAGAATTTCCGCAGGCGAATACGGATGGGCTCGGGCGGTTGCGCGTGGCTGCCGCCGTCGGTGTCGGCGACCTGACGGACCGTGCCGCAGCATTGGTCGAAGCCGGTGTCGATGCGCTCGTCTTGGACAGCGCCCACGGGCATTCCAAAAACATTCTTGAGGGTGTGGCGCAACTCAAGGCGCGTTTTAACGTTGATGTGATCGCGGGCAATGTCGCCACCTTCAATGGTGCTCGCGCCCTGGTGGAACGTGGCGCAGATGCGGTGAAGGCAGGCATTGGTCCGGGGTCGATCTGTACCACCCGAGTCGTGACCGGTGTCGGCGTGCCGCAGATCACAGCAGTTCTTGAATGTACTCGAGCCTGCGAGGATGCTGGCGTGCCGGTGATTGCGGACGGTGGTATCAAGCAGACGGGCGACATCGCCAAAGCGCTCGCCGCCGGAGCCTCAAGCGTGATGATCGGCGGTTTGTTCGCTGGCACCGACGAGGCTCCAGGCGAGGTTGTTTTGCGTGATGGCCGTCGGTACAAATCCTATCGCGGTATGGGCTCGAGCGGCGCGATGGGGGCGGGCTCGAGCGACCGGTATTTCCAATCGGGCAGCAAGAAATTTGTGCCCGAAGGAATCGAAGGGATCGTGCCGTACAAGGGCACGATTGCCGAGGTGATCTTTCAGATGATGGGCGGCTTGCGGGCCTCGATGGGCTACACCGGTTCACCGGACATTGAGACCTTGCGCACGGATGCACAGTTCACGCGGATCACGATGGCGGGCTTGATCGAATCGCACCCGCATGACATCACGATCACGCAAGAAGCGCCGAATTACTCGAGGTAATCGTGGGCTTGAGCGTGATAAAGGACCGAGCATGATTGCCCGGCCCCTCTGTATTTCAGCGTTGTTCGAGCGGAATCCAATGTGCTTCGTCTGGTCCGGTGTAGTTGGCGGTTGGACGCAAGAGATGATTCGTGTTGGTGTACTCGAGAATGCTGGCCATCCATCCCGAGATGCGTGAGAGCGCAAAGATCGGGGTTAAGTACGCTTTGGCAATACCCAAGTCGGTGTAGACCACGCCGGAATAGAAATCGACATTCGGGTAAATGCCTTTTGCGCCGAGTCGCGCAACCACAATCGATTCGACTTTTTGCAGGATCGAATACTCGAGGCTTTTGCCGTGCTTCTCGGCGACAACCTCGGCGTACTCTTTCAAGACTCGAGAGCGCGGATCGAAAAATTTGTATACCGCGTGCCCGACTCCCATGATTTTTTCTTTGCGCTCGAGTTTTCCGTTGATGTACGCCTCGGCATTTTCGATCTGACCAATTTCTGAAAGCATGTTCAGCACCGCCTCGTTCGCTCCGCCATGCAATGGGCCTTTGAGTGCCCCAATCGCGCTGGTGATGCTAGAGTACATATCAGACAAGGTACTGGCCGTGGCGATGCCGGTGAAGGTGCTGGCGTTCATGCCGTGATCGGCGTGCAGGATCAGGGCGATGTCGAAGAGTCGTGCCTGTTCCGCGCTGGGCTCCTGATCGTGAATCATGTACAGAAAATTTGCGGCGTGCGTCAGGTCGGTACGTGGTGCGACCGGCTCGAGGTGTTGCTGCAAACGAATCATGACCGCAATGATCGTGGACATTTGCGCAATCAGGTTCAGGGCCTTCTCGAGTTTACCTTCACTGCTGACATCATCGGCTTTTGGGTCAAACATTCCCAGTGCACTGATGGCGCTGCGCAGCACATGCATTGGGTGCGCGTCTCGAGGGAATGAGCGCAGCAATGCCAGCAATTCTGGTTTGATGGCGCGACGTGATCGCAATCCAGCATCGAATGCCTCGAGTTCGGATTTGGTTGGCAGGCGGGCATTTAGCAGTAAAAACGAGGTTTCTTCAAAGGTGCTGTTTTCGGCCAAATCTGCGATTGGAATGCCGACGTGTTTGAGGATGCCTTTTTCACCGTCAATAAAAGTCAATTTTGTGGTTGTGAAAGTGACCCCTCTGAGGCCCTCCATCACGGGTTTGGGTTCTGCTTGGGTCACGCCTGCCGTCCTTTCGACCGTGCGCGGGTGTGTTGCATCCCGTGCCTTGCTTGCGGGCGCATTCTACACCTCAGCCTCGCACCTTGGCTGCGCTCAAGTGATGTTCTCGAGTTCATCGTTTGCGTCTGAGCGATCCGAGGCCAAGTGTTCATTTCCCTGGACATTGATCGATACCGGATGCGAACTCTCGAGCCCCCGTTACTTGACCAGCGCGTATGATGCCGATGTGTGGACGACGCTACTGCCAATTGCCCTGCTCGCATACCTGTTCGGTTCGATTCCTGCCGGTGTGCTGGTCGCCAGAACGTACAACATTGACCTGACCAAGGTCGGCAGCGGCAATACCGGGGCCACAAATGTCCTGCGTTCTGCTGGTTGGGGGCCGGGTTTGGTGGTCGCCTTGGCCGACATTTTCAAGGGCGGCATTGCCGTCTTGATCGCTCGAGCCTTGGGATTGGATGGCAATTTGATTTCCCTGGTGGCGTTGGCCGCCGTGATTGGCCATAACTTTTCGATTTTTCTGGGCTTAAAAGGCGGTAAAGGCGTGGCGACATCGTTCGGAACGGTGCTGTTGCTCGATCCGGGTTTGGGTTTGGCGATCCTGCCGATGTTCATTGGTACGGTCTACCTGACCCGGTTTGTTTCGGCGGGCTCAATCGTTGGTGGTGTGGCGGCGGTCGTGCTGGCGATTGCCATGCAGCGCGATGTCTGGATGGTGGTGATGTGCCTCGGGCTGTTTTTGATGATCGTCTTCAAGCACCGTGACAACATTCAGCGCTTGCAGGCCGGAACCGAACGCCGTCTCGAAAACAAAGGCAAAATCGAAACGGTTGGTCCGACCGGACCTGTTGGCGGTGAGCCCGACACCAACGGACCAGTGAAGCCATGATTCCGCATTTGACTCATGGGACCCTCGAGCCACTGGAGCTGCTGGTGGTTGCGCCGCACCCAGACGATGCCGAGATCGGTGCGGGCGGCAGCCTCGCCCGTGCGGCCAGTGAGGGCAAACGCACTGGCATCCTCGAGTTGACCCGTGGCGAGATGGGTTCGCTCGGCACGCCAGAGTTGCGGGATTTGGAGGCGCTCGAGGCGGCCCGAATTTTGGGGTTGGCGTACCGGGGCGACCTGCGTTGGCCGGACGGAGGCATTCAGGATTCGATTCAGTACCGGCTCGAGTTGGCACAGGTTTTGCGTGATTTGCGGCCCCAAACCTTGATTGTGCCCTGCGAACGTGACCGGCACCCGGATCACATCGGCGCGGCCCAAGTCTGCGCCAGTGCGGTTCATTTTGCCGGTCTGCGCAAGGCGGCGCTCGAGGGTGAACCGCATCGCGTCACAAGGTTCCTGTCCTACCAGGGCAATGCGCCAATCGAACCGAACGTGCTGGTGAATGTCACGGATCACATGAACATCTGGGCGGAGGCGATCCTGGCGCACACCAGCCAGTTCACCGGCGAGGCGGTCTCGGAGACGGTTTCACCAGAAATCCTCAGTCGCCGTGAGGCCCGCATGATGTACTGGGGCACGTTCATTGGTGTGCGTTACGCCGAGGCGTTTGAGACTCGAGGCCCAATCGAGATTCAGCTTTAACCTGCGGATCACGCCAAGTGTTCATAACTTTTTGAAGCGGTCAAACGCCGAACTCCAGGCCATGACTTCCCTGGGTTCATAGCGCAGCAAATCCACGGATTTGCGCACCACCTCGCGGCGCTGATCCGGCTCGAGTTCACCCATCGTCTCGCATTGCACCAACAGGTTGCCAGTCAGGGTCGCATCGACCGGACCGGCAATCACCTCGCAACCGGTGGCGTTCGCGGTCATCTGGCAGAGGATCGCCACCAGCGCCCCGCCACCGACGATGTGGATGCGGCGCACAGATCGTCCAGAGACCTTCTCGAGCTTTTCGATCACGACGCGGTACTTCAGGGCCAGACTCTCGAGGATGCAACGGGCGATTTCTCCCATGCTCAAGGGTGGATTTTGGTTCGTGTCCAGGCAGTGTTGGTAGACGCGATCCGGCATGTCCAACCCCGGCGAGAGGAACCGGTGGTGATCCGGGTCAATAAAGCACCTGAAGGCGGGCGCGGATTCTGCCTCCTGGTAAATCTGTGCCCACTCGAGTTCGCGGGCCTCGGGTGGATCGCTTTTACGGCGGGCGGTAGCGGCGCTGGAGGGTGTCCAAGCGCGACGGCACTCTTGCAAGATCCACAAGCCCATGACGTTCTTCAGGAATCGCGTCGTGTCGTTCAGGCCCGCCTCGTTTGTGATGTCGGCAGCCATCGCCTCGCCGGACAGGATCGGTTCGGGCAACTCGAGGCCCACCAGGGACCATGTGCCGCTCGAGATGTAGGCGCAACGGTCGTCATTTGCCGCCATCGGCACGGCGGCGACGGCGCTGGCGGTGTCATGCGTGCCGGTCGCAACGACCATTACATTTGTGCTCAGGCCAAGCTCGAGGGTCAGTTCTTCACGCAACGGCCCGAGGACCGTGCCGGGATCGACGATCTCCGGCAGGACGGCGCTGGGAATACCAAACGTTTCAAGCATGAATTCTGACCAGTTTCGGCTGCGAGGATCGTAGAACTGCGTGGTGCTGGCATTGGTGCGCTCACAGACAGCCACGCCAGAAAGCCAGTAGTGCAACAGGTCCGGCACGAGTAAAAGGGTGCTGGTCCGCTCGAGCAGTCCGGGTGCGTCACGTTTGACGGCCAGAAGTTGATAGAGGGTGTTGAACGGCAAGAATTGCACCCCGGTGTGTTCGTACATTTCACTTGGCGGAACGGTTTTGAATGCGCCATCCATCAGGCCCTCGGTGCGCGAATCACGGTACGAATGCACGCCGTCCAACAGCAGGCCGTAGCCGTCCAGCAGCGCATAATCGACCGCCCAGGAATCCACCCCGATGCTCGAGACTTCCGCGCCCAACACTGTTGCCCGTTCGCCCGCCAAACGAATGCCGAACAGGATCTCGCGCCAGAGGCCAAGCACATCCCAATACAACCTCGGGCCTTGCGGGGTTGGTACGCTGACTGGGGCATTCACAAAGCGATGCACAATCTCGACACCCAAACGCCCGTCGCTGATCCCACCCAGCGCGACCCGCCCGCCACTTGCACCCAAATCAACGGCGATGTGAACGTTATTCATTGTTGCTCCCTGTGCTCAAGATGACGAGAGCATCATGCCACATGCGAGCACTTGGGTTTTCATCACGAATGTCCGGGTGTACTCGAGGCTTATCGCTTTTCGACCAATTCGATCCGATGCCCGTCCGGGTCTTGCACAAATGCCACCAAACTGCCCGACGGCGTGAGATACGGACCGTTCTCGAGGCTCGCGCCCGCCGCGAGTATCGTCTGGATGGCAAGCTCGAGGTCATCGGTATGAAAGGCGATGTGATCGGGCCAGTCGAGGCCAGCCGGTGTGATCCCACCTGTTTCGCGTTGAATGAATTGCAGGCAGGCATCCGATCCGGGAAGTTTGAGGACGGCACGCTCGAGACCTTGAACACTGTCGGTCACGTGTTTTTCCAGGCTGCAACCGAGCGCGAGGTAAAATCCAAGCATGTTGGCAAGCTGGCCGGTGCTGCGCGAGATGTGATGGTAGGTCAGTTTCATGCTGTTCAGTCTATAGGCAGTCTATGGGATCTGTGGCGATGAAAGCGGCTGCTCGAGGGTGCAACATTGTTGTGTTCGATCCTCATCAGTGGGTAATGTGAGGCGTGGCGCTCAACCTTGATTACTTGACGGGCAGGCTGATAGACCTGCTGAACATTCCATCTCCGACCGGCTTTGCCGATGCCGCCGTGGATTGGATGGCGGCGGAAGTCAGCGATTTGGGACTGAAACCACGCTTCACCCGCAAGGGCGCGTTGCTGTGGACACTCGAGCCCGAGAAATCCGAGCCAAAGAAGAAATCGCGCAAACCGGCCAGTGAATGGGCGGCCCGAGCGCTGGCGGCGCATGTGGACACTTTGGGCGCGATGGTCCGTGAAATCAAAGAGAATGGTCGCTTGAGGTTGACCCAGGTTGGCGGGTACGACTGGGCGACCGTCGAGGGCGAATACTGTACAGTTCATAGCGCCAGCGGCAAAACCATCACTGGGACGGTCGTCAACACCAAACAGAGCGCTCACGTCTTCAGCAGCGAATTGCGCGACCTCAAACGTGACGAAAAAGTGCTCGAGGTGCGATTGGATGCCGTGACCAAAGCCGGTTGGGAAGTCAAAACGATCCTCGAGACCCGAGCCCTCGGGATTGAGGTTGGAGACTTCGTCAGTTGGCAACCTCGGGCCGAATTGACAAAAAGCGGCTACCTGAAATCCAGGCATTTGGACAACAAGGCCGCCTGCGCGATCCTGCTCGCCGTGACCAAAGCGGTGCTCGAGGACAAGTTGGGCGTGACCGCGCCGGTGCATTTTTTCATCTCGAATTTTGAAGAGGTCGGGCATGGCGCAGCGGCGGGCATTCCCAACGACATCGCCGAACTGGTCACGCTCGACATGGCCGCGATTGGCAAGGGCCAAAACTCGAGCGAGCACCACTGTTCAATCTGCCTCAAAGACTCGAGTGGGCCGTATGACCATGAACTCTCGAACCGCCTGCGCCTGCTCGCCAGCAACGCCAAACTCGAGTTGCGACCGGACACGTATCCGTTCTATTCCTCGGATGGTTCAGCGGCATTGCGGGCCGGTCTCGAGGCTCGGGTCGCGCTGATTGGGCCTGGGGTCGATGCCAGTCACAGTTACGAGCGCACGCATACAGACGCGCTGGGCGACACCGCGAGGTTGGTGCTTGAGTACATCACGCATTGAACGGGTCACAACGCTCGAGCCGAGCGAACTCGATGGACTGGTCGCTCGTTCGCTCGAGGAGGGGTTTCGCTTCGTGCAACGCCTGTGGAACGAATACGCCTCAGGCCAGAACCGCTTTGAACGTCCGGCTGAGGCGCTGCTGATCGCTCGAGATTCGCAATCGGTGATTGCCGTGATCGGTCTGAACAATGACCCGCACGGTCAACCGAGCGTGATGCGAGTTCGTCGGTTTTACGTGCTGCCTGAATATCGCAGTCTTGGACTTGGACAAAAAATGCTGCTCGAGGTGATCGAACTTGCCCGAATTGCAAACGCGCAAACGCTCGAATTGAGCACCAACAATCCTCGAGCCTCACGCTTCTATGAACAAAACGGGTTTGAGGTCATTCGCGGCGAACCCGCCACGCATCGCCTCGGCCTGAGAAATCTGGACTTTGAGGCCAGGTCCACTCGCGGGTAGACTCGAGTGTGCTCAACATCGTCCTCTACCAGCCCGAGATCCCACAAAACACCGGAGCCATCGCCCGCACCTGCGCGATGTTGACTGCGAGACTGCACCTGATCCGCCCGTTCGGATTTCAAATTGGTGACAAGCGCGTGCGTCGCGCCAGCATGGATTACCTCGAGGATGCCGAACTGATTGAACACGCCAGCTTCGGGGCGTTCGAGGCTTCACTGACAGCTGAATCTCGAGTTTGGACGCTTTCGGACAGGGGATCACAGAATTACACCCAGGTCAGTTACGGCAAAGACGATTATTTGGTGTTTGGCCGTGAATCCGACGGGATGCCCGACGAGATCCTGTTCAAATACCCATGCGTGCACATCCCGATGCCTGGAAGCGAAAAAGGTCCTCGAGACGACCACCGTTTTCACAGCCTGAACTTGTCCGTCTGTGTTGGCATCGTCGGCTTTGAGGCGGCGCGACAGGTGACGCAAAATTGGACCGTAGCGATCGGATGAAATGAAAAACACAGTCAACCAAGGTTCTTGCCGAAACCAAATGGGAGCACGGGCACACGGACTCACTATTTATGAATGGGCGGTGAATGTCGTTCATCCGATTCCAAGCCGTAAACCGGCGTGCTGAACTGCGTTGTTACGCATGCCTCCGGCCTGATGTCAATTTGGTCTTCGTTGGATGTTCACAAATTATTCTTTCACACGGCATGACCAGATGGTGAAACACCCGATAAATCTGTTTTCACGGCTTCTGGGCCACATTCACCGAACTTGCACATCACGTTAGCGCAAACTTCAACACCTGGCGACATCCTCTATGTATCGAAGCGCACCAGATTGGTCGCTCGAGACTCAAGGAGGACCACCATGAAGAACCTGAAAACCATTGGAATCGTCGCTGCCCTCGCCCTCGGTTTGACCACCGCCGCGTTTGCCAAACCCGCAGAATTGCAAACGCTGGATTCGGCTGGCGCGATCAGCACACCCACTGTGACCTTCTCAACGCAGGGATTCTCGAGCACCAACAATGCACAGGATGCGACGCTGGATGTCTACGTGCCCGGTTGGAGCCTCGGGGTGGTTGGCATTGACATCAACGGTGCGAACCTGAAAATCGCCGATGTCAAAGCGGCTGCGGGCATCAGCGTCTCGCTCGATGATGCCAGTGGCGGAGCGACCAAGGACCGTTTGAAGTTCACCGTGACCGCCGCTGCGAACACACCCAAAGGAACCTACCCGGTTCTGGTGATACTCGAGAACAAGAAGTTCGGCGATCAGGGCATGATCACGATCATGGCCGAAGTCAAGTAACCGTCCATAGCAAGGTGGCGGCTGACATTTTGTCAGCCGCTTTTTTGTGCTCGAGGTTCAACCGCGCAGGGTTTTGCGCAGGTTGACCACATCACCGATCACCCAGACCGCCGGGGCGCTCACCTCGGTCAGACCGTCCGAAACGTCCTGCAGGCTCGAGATCAAGACGCGCTCTTGGGGGGTGCTGCCGCGTTCAATGAAGGCGCAGGCTTGCGATGCCTTACGACCCGCCTCGATCAGTTCTGTGGCGATGCCAACGCGCTCACCGACACCCATCAAAATCACCAGCGTATCGACACGCACGTAATCGCGCCAATCGGCGGGCAATCCAGTCTCGGGATCAATCGCCCGGTGTCCAGTTACAACCGCGAAGGCCCGAGCGACCGCCCGGTACGTCAAGGGAATTCCGGCCAGTGCGGGCACGGCCAAACTCGAACTGATGCCTGGAACAACCTCGACCGGCACACCTCGAGCCCGCAGGTACGCCCACTCTTCCGCGCCGCGCCCAAAGACGAATGGATCGCCACCCTTGAGCCGCACGACGTTTCGACCCAACCGTGCATGTTCCTCGAGTTGCAGCATGATTTCGGGTTGCAGCAAATCCTGATCGCCGTGGCCTTTGCCGACGTACACACGCTCGGCGGTGCCTGGGATCAACTCGAGGATGCCCGCACCAACCAGCCGGTCGTAGAGGACGACATCGGCCCGCTCGAGCGCCCGCAAGGCCTTGATGGTCAAGAGTTCTGGATCGCCCGGTCCGGCCCCGACGATGTAAACCGTGCCGAGGTTCACGCCGATACACCCTGCTCGAGGTTGAAATGTGCGGCACAGTGGTTTTTGCAATCACCACACCGCTCGAGCCTGCACGCTTCACGCCGGGATTCGATCATTGTTTCCAGCGTGTCACGCGCCAAACCAGCATCACCAGTTTGGAATTGCTCGAGCGCCCCTGAATCGATCAGCGCGTACCAAAGTTTCTTGCGCGTCTCAAAACTGCCGAAACCGTGTGTGATTCCGGGTCGCAACTCGCGCAGTAAGGTCAGAAAGTCCGTGTATTCCGGCCCGAATTCCTGGGCCAAACGCTGCTTGATCCGCACGCCCAAAGCCGGGGCCGTGCCGCTGGTGGACACGCCAATCACCAGGTCGCCGCGCCGCAGGACGCTCGGCAGAATAAACGAACAGCGGTCTGGATCATCGACGCTGTTGCACAGAATCCCTCGAACCTCGGCATCGGCAAAAACCGCGTGATTCTCGAGCTTGTTCACCGGATGTGACATCACCATCCAAACACCATCCAGGTCGTTAGCGGTGTACTCGCGCCGATGCCAAACGATTTGACCAGATTGCTCCAACGGCTCGAGTTCGGGGTGCGAACCCGTCGAAAGCAGCGTGATCTGCGCTCCAGCCTCGAGCAAACCACGAATTTTGATCTCCGTTTCCCAGCCGCCACCGATGAACAACACGTGGCGACCTTGAAGGTTCAGCATGACGGGGTAGTAACCGAGACTCATGGCTCGAGTCTAACTGGCTTGGCTGACCGACCCCGTACCGTTCGGAACACCGCATGAATGAAAAGGCTTTTCAATTGACAAGAAAGCGCTTTCAAACGAGCCTGTGTTCCAACTATGAACCTGAATCCCAGCATGACCGTGCCCAACTCGAGCCGACGCAGGTCCCCCTTGCGTTCGGTCAGTGGATACTGGTTCATCGCACCTTTCTTCGCGCTGCTGGTGTTGTTCGCCGCTTTCCCATTGATCTTTTCGCTGATCGTGGCCTTTCACGAATGGAACCCAAGCAGCCCCGTTTCCACCATGCGTTATACCGGTTGGTGGGCGTTTCATTACACTTTCACCGATCAATACTTCTGGGGCTCACTCTGGCGCACGATGCGGCTGGCACTCTCGAGCATCCTGCCGCAACACCTGATCGCCCTTCCGCTCGCGTTTGTGATCAACACCTGCTACCGGCGTTTTCAAGGTCAACTCGGCACGATGCTGTTCTTGCCATTCATCACCGGGGCCGCCGCCAGTGCCGCGATGCTCAGTACGTTTGTCACGCCGCTTTGGAACAACCTGTACGAATTCAACCTTTGGTTGCAACAGATGCCCGGAATCGGTTCATTGATCCCAGATTTCACCGACCCGTCCTTGCTGACCGAAACCCGAGCCGTCCTCGAGAACGTCTGGAACAACCTCGGCTTTAACCTCTTGCTGTACCTGATGGCCCTGAGCGCCATTCCACGCAGCCTGTACGAGGCGGCCCAACTCGAGGGCACGCGCTTTTGGGGCATGTTCAGGTTCGTCGCATTCCCGCTTGTCCGTCCGATGGTCTTCGTCGCCGTGACCATGAGCTTCCTACGTGGCCTGCAAGTCCCCGTCGGGCAATGGTGGGGTCAAGCCTTTGACCCGCGCAGCACCGACCTGACCACCTACATCATTCGCACCGGCTTCTGGGATTTCGACATGGGTTTGGCGACCGGCCTGACCTGGGGCTTCTTCCTGATGATGCTGGCGGTCGTGATGGTCTTTTACGTGATTCTGGGCCGAAATTTCACCAACCTCGATACCAGCGCCCAACTCGAGGGTGATGCCTCACCGGTTCGCTTCAAACCGATTCCCAAGCTGCTCGCCAAAACGCTGCTGGCCTTCACGGTCTTTGCGGCGATCCTACCGACCCTGATCGTCTTTTTTGCCGCCACGCGGTACGGGTACGGCGGCGATTGGTTCGATGTCGGACAGAATCTGGGCAGCAACCATGTAGGATTGCTCGAGGCGGTCCCGAACTTCTGGCGCAACCTCTGGAACAGCGTCTACATCGCCAGCCTCGGCACGGTTGGCGCTTTGATCGGTACGAGCCTCGCCGGGTTCGCCTTTGCGCTGCTCGAGTTCCGGGGCCGCAACGCCATGTACACCGTCGTGCTCGGCGTGATGCTGTTCCCAAGTTTGCTGAATTTGATTCCCGTCGGCCTGGGCAAGACCGCCATCGGCTGGTTCGGACTGGCCCGAGCCGTTTGGATTCCCGCCTCTGCAAGCGCTTTCGGGGTTTTCTTGATCCGGCAGTACCTGCAAACCGCCATGCCCAAATCCATGCTCGAGGCGGCACGGGTGGATGGTGCGAACGACTGATGGATTTTTGTGCTTATCGTGCTGCCGATTGCCAGACCGGTCCTCGCCACGCTCGGGCTGCTGGTTTTTGTCGGTATTTGGAACAACACCCTCGCCACGTTCGCCGTCTTGCGCGAATCCGAAGTGCAACTCGTCACCCAGGCGCTCGGCTACCTGGCGGGCAACACTGGCGAGAACGGCGCACTGCTGCTGGGTCGGGCCATCTCGAGCCTGCCGCCATTGATCGTCTTCGCCCTGTGCGCCTCACAACTGGCCCCCGGACTCGGCTTGGGTGGTTCAAGCACCAATCAAACATGGTTCTCGAGCTTGAGCAAACGCCTGAAAACCGCCTGGAAAGCCTCGTCCATCCCCGACCTGAAAAGCCTGCGAGGGGCCGACGGCATTCGCGCCATCGCCTGCCTGTTGGTGATCCTGCACCACCTCGCGCAACGCCTGGACATGAACGCGCAAAGCCAACCGGTACGCGATATCCAAGCCTTCCTGATGCAGGGCAACACCGGTGTCAGCGCCTTCTTCGTCCTCTCCGGCCTGCTGCTCTCACTTCCATTTTGGCGACGCTACCTCGAGCAAAAAAGTTTCCCAGACCTGCTTGAGTACACCCGCCGCCGCGCCGTGCGCATTGTGCCGGGTTTCTACTTCAGTTTGCTCGTCAGTTTTCTCCTGACGCTCGCGTTTGTGCCAGACGTTGAAAAACCCTGGATGCGCCTGATCGGTGGCCTGAGCTTCACCAGCGCCCTGAATTACGTGACCCTCTTTCCAGTCGAACTCAACGGTCCACTCTGGTCAATCGGCTTTGAAGTGATCTGCTACTTCCTGATGCCCTTGGGCATGTACGCACTGTTCAAACTCTTTCCCGCTCGAGGATTCCGCTTTGCGTTTCTCTTCTGGATTGGCCTGCTCGCGCTCACACTGATTGTCAATCAATTCATCACCACCGAACTCGTGCCCGACAACGCTAACCGAGGCTGGGATCACGGCATGGTCGGCGGGGCCAAATCCTGGATTCCTAATTATAATGTCATCGGTTTCTTCGCGCAGTACGCCCTTGGGGTGCTCGCCGCCGGATTGCTGGCCGAACGCCAACGTCGCAACCGTGACTCGAGTTACGCCTTCGATGCGCTGGCCCTGGTCGGTTTTGCGGGACTGATTGCATTGCTGTGGACCGGTCGATCCTGGGGCGATTTCGATGGCAGCTTTCAGGGCCAACCGTTCCGTTACCCGCTCTTTCCGCTCGGGGTTGCATTCTTGCTGGTGACGCTGCCATTCTCGAGGGTACTCGGATGGGTGTTAGACAATCGGTTTTTCAGGTATACCGCGAAAATATCGTTCGGGCTTTACATCTGGCATTGCCTGATCATGGAATTGATCCGCCTGACCCACAACGCCGATTACCATTGCTTCGGGATTCGAGAACTGCCGTACTTGCTCGCGCTTTCAGGAATGACGCTGACGCTCGCCTACATCACGGCTGGCCTGTCGTACCGCCACGTTGAAAACCCATTCCTCGAGACTGCGCCCAAAAAACGCTCGAGCCCCTGCCTCTGCGCAATGGGTGACAAAACTGTAGGGGAGCGTGGGTACGGTTCAAATCCGAACCCAGTGTTAGACTCGGTTCACTACGGCTCGTGAGGGCTGGGAATCGCTCGAGGTCGCTCGGGTCCGGCGCACACGGTCAGTGCGTTCCGTCGCCCGCCGGGAATGCGAGCCCTGCACCTCCAGGTGAACGAGGTTTGTCATTCAGAACAGGCTGAGTTTGGGTCGGGCTGAATGGCGAAACGAAGGGAAAACATGATCAATTCAATTTTTACGCTCGAGATGCTCGAGTCTCGGGTTCGGAAACACCGGTTCGCAGCATGAGCGAACCATTCATCGACATCATCCCCATCGGTGGCATGGGCGAAATTGGCAAGAACATGATGGTTTTCAAATACGAAAACGAAATCATCGTCATTGACGGTGGCCTCGCCTTCCCAGACTCGAGTCAGCTTGGAATCGATTTGATCATTCCAAAGATCGATTACCTGCTCGAGAATGCCGAGAAGATCAAGGCGTTTATCATCACGCACGGTCACGAGGATCACATTGGCGGGTTGCCCTATATTTTGCCGCGCTTGCCGAGAGTGCCACTGTACGGTGCGAAACTGACCTTGGGATTGTTACGCGAAAAATTTTCGGAATTCGGAATTAGCAATGCGGACCTCGACTTGCGCGAAATCACCACCGACTCGAGAATCAAAATCGGGGAGTACTTCACCGTGGACATGTTCCTGATGACCCACTCGATTCCAGACAATTCCGGCATGATCATCACGACACCGGTCGGTAAGATCGTTCACACTGGCGATTTCAAACTCGATCAAAATCCGTTCGATGGCAAAACCAGTCACCTCGAGAAAATCTCGGCGGCGGGTGCGGAGGGTGTGCTCTGCCTGATTTCCGATTCGACCAGTGCCGAACGTGTTGGGCTGACCCCGAGCGAGGCGGACATCGCGGTGGAACTCGAGAAGATCATCGGGCAGGCCAAAGGTCGCGTGTTCGTGACGACCTTCGCCAGTCATATTCATCGCGTGGCGAACATCACCAGTGCCGCCGAGAAGAATGACCGGCGCATCGTCATGGAAGGCCGTTCGATGCTCAAGTATTCCGAGATCGCGCAAAATTTGGGCTACATCGAACTCAAAGACCGCCTGATTGCGACCGACGAACTTGGCGACCTGCCAGACAACAAAGTCTTGTTCATGTGTACCGGATCGCAAGGCCAACCGATGAGCGTGCTCTCGAGGCTCGCAGCGGGCAACCATTCCAAACTGCGCATCAAAGCGGGCGACACCGTGATCCTCTCGAGCAGTCCGATCCCCGGCAACGAAGAGGCCGTGAATGTCGTGATCAACCGCCTGTACGAACTCGGGGCGCTCGTGTTCTACCCACCGACGTACAAAGTTCACGCCAGCGGACACGGCTCGCAAGAAGAACTGAAACTGGTTTTGAACCTGGCTCGAGCCAAATTCTTCTTGCCCTTCCACGGCGAACCACGCCACCAGATGAACCACCAGCGGCTGGCCGAAAGCATTCCGACACCGCCGAAGAAAACGATCATCGCCAAAAACGGCGACGTGATTCGCGTCTCGCAATCCGAATTCAAAGTCATCGGCACGGTCACGGCGGGCGCGGTCTACGTGGACGGCCTCGGTGTCGGCGATGTCAACGAGGATATTCTGGATGACCGGCAGGCGATGGCGACCGATGGGGTCGTCGTCATCACCGCGATCACGCATCCGAGTCCGCACGTCGAAATCGTCTCGAGGGGATTTGTCAACGCCAACAGCGAACTCTACGACGCGATGCGAGAAGACGCGATGATCCTGCTCGAGCGCGGCATTCGGGAAAAGAAACGGCTCGAAGACATTCGGGATGACATGTATTACGCGATCAGAAGGTTCGTGCGCAAGGCGACCGGGCGGAATCCGGTGATCATTCCAGTCGTCGTGGAATGAGCCTCAAGGATCAAGCCGAAT
>JANOWZ010000208.1:0-4952 GCA_031418155.1 Deinococcales bacterium | reverse complement strand
ATTGAGTGGATTCCTTCAACGAGCAAAATGACGCCTCCTTTGCGGTCGTGGTGGTGCGGCTGAATTGTGTTGTACCCTCGAAGATTAACACGCCAGAGCAGGCTGGACTGAGGGGCAAATGGCTAAGTCTCTGTTGCGGCGACGACACTTACCGGAGGGTTGTTTTGGCCTGCGCGTAATCCTCTGGCGTGTCCACGTCAAACAACAATTCTGGTGCGTGATCCACAAATCGGACCCGCTCAAGGTTGGCTTGAATCAATGGTTTCGCGCCACGTCCGGGCAATCCCAGAATCGGGAAAAGTTCACTCGAGAAGATGTGTGGTGGTGCGATCACCTCGCCGAAGCGTGAGGCGGCAATCAACGGGTGTTCGGTCTGGAAAACCTCGAGCCCGAATGTGTCAAGTGACCGCTGGTACTCGAGACTGGAGAGGAAAACTTGATCCGCCAACGTGAACAGCGCGGCAGTGGCCTCGCTCGAGAACGAATCAATCGCGGCTCGAAAACTCGATTCCATGCCCGAAAGGTAATGCTCGTTCAAAGCGAACTCACACGGTAAACCCTCGAGCGCAGCCTTGACCCGATGCGGTTCGCGTCCCAGCACCACCATCACGCTCGAGAATCCAGCCTTAAGCAATTGGTTCACGCTCCGGCGCACCATCGGTTCACCAGCAAGCTCGAGCAGGAGTTTGTGATCCCCCATGCGTGAAGATGCTCCAGCGGCAAACACGACCGGTTGAATCGTTGCGAGTGATTTGGTCATGCGCCCCAGCTTACAGGCCCATGTAAGCAAGCCCGCATTCGAGAACCTCGAGACCTGATAGTTTGAAATTCGTACTGTAAAACTCAGTGGTGCCCATCCTGTAGCCCTTTCACAATTCTTTCCCGAAACGTTCACCCAATCATGCCTAGGATGTTGGGCGTCGCAAGACAGGTTGCGACCCCTATAAGGAGGTTCACATGTCGATGCAGAACGCAGGCCGTCAAGACCTGTACCGTTACGTGGTCGAAGAATTCGCCGAGGATTACCGCGAGGGAGAAATGAGCCGCCGGGAATTCCTGCGCCGCCTCGGACTGCTCGCCGGTGGCATTGTCGGCGCGAGCGTGCTGCTCGAGTCGCTCGGGCTTGGCACGGCCAGCGCTGCCGAATGGCAGCAGGCTTTCGCCAGCATTCCAGAACTGGACCTCGCACGGCACGCGCAGCAGGTTGATCCGGCTGACCCCACCATCAAAGCCGAAATGATTTCGTATCAGGCTCGAGGCTACGAGCAATTCGCGTATGTTGCCAAACCGGTGAACGCGGCCAACGCGCCCGGTGTGATCGTGATTCACGAGAACCGTGGCTTGCAACCGCACATTCAAGATGTCGCCCGTCGTGTCGCCAAAGCCGGGTATGTGGCGCTCGCACCAGATCTTGTTTCTAAAGCGGGCGGCACTGCCAAATTTACCGACACCGCACAAATCTCGAGCGCTTTGGCGCAAACCACTGGCGATGAGCACGAAGCGAACTTGCTCGAGGCGCTGAAAGTCCTGAAGGCTCAGGCAGGCGTTTACCCAACCAGGTTGGGCGCGGTTGGTTTCTGCTTCGGTGGCGGCCTGACCTGGCGTTTGAGCACCGCAGCACCCGAATTGAAGGCCGCTGTTCCTTTTTACGGTCCCGCACCGGACGCTGCCAAAGTCCCAAACATCAAAGCTGCCGTCCTTGGAATTTACGGTGGCAACGACGCTCGCATCAACGGTGGCATTCCCGCGCTCGAGACTGCCCTGAAAGCCGCAAGTGTCAAATACCAGATCAAGATTTACGACGGAGCCAATCACGCCTTCCACAACGACACCGGTCAGAATTACAAGAAAGACGCTGCCGAGGATGCCTGGAAGATGACGCTCGAGTGGTTCAAAGCAAACCTGTAAAAGCAGAGGAAAGAGAAAAGATGAAAGATCAAAGTAAAACCTGAACGGCTCGAGTTTTTGACCTTACTTTTCTCTTTCCTTTTTAACCTTTCTTGCCCTTCTTGAGGTGTGCATGAAATTCTTGTGGCCGTTGAACCTGCTGGCAATCCTGCTCGTGATTGGGCTGGGATTCTGGCTGGTTCGACGGTTTGCGCAGTACCGCAGCGAGGCATTCGGATCACACCCGGACCTCGAGAACATTGCGCTGGCCTCGAGACGGTCCTGGAAACGCTTGATCGCGGCAAGCTTGTACTGCGTGGCGGTTTGTGTGGGCTTACTCGCCTTCGCCCGACCTCAAGGCACGCTGCCAATGCCGGACGAACGCGCAGGGATTATGCTGGCGATAGACGTGTCCGGTTCAATGCGGGCCGATGACATCAAACCCACCCGGATGGAGGCCGCGAAAACGGCGGCGTACAATTTCGTCAAGCAATTGCCCGCCACGGTCAAAGTTGGTCTGGTCAGTTTCTCCGGTTACGCGCAACTCGAGAGTGCCCCAACCATCAATCACGCGCTGGTGCTCGAGAAAATTCAGGCACTCGAACGCAGGCGTGGCACGGCCATTGGTGAAGGCTTGCTCGAGAGTGTCAAAGCCTTTCCAAGTGGCGCGGAGAAAATCCTCGGACTGTCCACTGTGATCCTCCTGTCCGATGGGCGCAACACTTCGGGGATTCTGCCTGCCGAAGCCTCGAAAAAGGCGAATCAGAATGGCGTGAAAGTCCACACAATCGGGGTTGGCACACCCACACCACCGAGCGAAGGGCAAACCCCATTCGGCGGCTTCGACGAAACCGAACTGCGCGGCATCGCCAAGGCGACCGGCGGCACATACTACGCGGTGGACAGCGCCTCCAAACTCGAGCAGGTCTACACCGAATTGCGCAGCCTGATCGCCTGGCGTTGGCAAAAAACCGAAATCACGGCCATCGCGGGCGCTCTGGCTGGCATGCTGGTGCTGATCAGTTTGCTGATCTCGAGTTGGCAACGTCGAATCATCTGAGCCGGATTATTTAGTCAGGGGATGGCTCGAGGTTCTGGGTGTTGATGTTTTGAGCTTGCACGGCTTGTGCCTCGAGCGATTGCGCCGCAACCTCCGGCAAGGTCGCATCTTGTGCGGCAAAAGCATAATACCGACCCGCGAGCCACCACATCACCAGCATCAACGGCAAGAACGGAATCAGCAACCACTCAAAGCCCTGCACACCACCACCGGCCAGCAAGACATCGAACAACCCGTGCAAGGCCGCACCGATCAGCAGGCCGCGCCGTTGCACCCCTCGAGCGTTCTTGAAACGCCGCAAACTGAGCGCATACCCCCACGGCAGGGCGAACAAAATGTGCGCCAGTGTTGAGATAGGGCCGCGCACCAGGATCAAAGCCGCGCCACCCTGCAACAAGTAAAAAACGTTCTCGAGCGTCGCAAAACCCAGGCTGGCGGCGGTCGCGTAAATCAGGCCGTCGATGGGTTCGTCAAACTCGCGGTGCTTGGCGATGTTGCGGGCGGCCAGAAATTTGAAGAGCTCCTCAATGGGACCCACAGTTGCGAGCAGCACGCCCGCACCAACTGCCGCGCCACCGAGTGAAGCACCAATGCTCTGGAACAAAATCTCGAGGATTGCAGCGGGAATGACCATCGCCGCACCCCATGCGAAGGTGCGGACCAGCAGCGCGAGTGGTTCCGGGTGCTTGTCGCGGCGGGCAAAGAACCACAGCCAGAACAATGCGGGTGCGAATGACAGACCAACGACGATGGCGAGGGTCACGGGGAAACCCAGAGGAAAGAGAAAACAGAAAAGAGGAAAGTCAAACCGGAAATGCTCGAGCCTAGATGTGCTTTTCGTAGGGGCGATCCCGCCCGAAGGTGCGTCTTGGGATCAAGAAGCGAATCCTGTACCCGCCCTCGCCAGAACACCGGATGGAACCCGCTCGAGGTCATCAAGCCCATGTCATCACGCCTTGCGCAACAATAGCGCGTGCTGATTCACACGCCGAGAGGCCAAATGCGTCATCGCCAGCGCGAGCGCGTCGGCAGCATGGCTCGAGTCCGGGGTTTTCGGCAGGGCGAGCGTGGCCCGCACCATGTACATGACTTGTTCTTTGCTCGCGCTGCCCGTGCCAACAATCGCTTGTTTGACCGCCATCGGGCCGTACTCGAAAACCGGAACCTCGAGTTGCGCGGCGGCCAGCAGGATCACGCCCGCAGCCTCACCGATTTTGAAGGCGTTCGCAGCTTGGCGGTCATGGAAATACTGGGATTCAATCGCCATCGCTTCGGGTTTATGGACTTCCAAAATGCCACGCACAACCCGGTAGAGCATCGCCAAACGTTGCGGCATCTCGAGGCTGGAACTGGTTCTGACCAGTTCGCAATGCACGAATTTCGGGGTTTTGCCCTCTTCGCGCACCACGCCAATGCCGAGGTTGGCGAGTCCAGGGTCGATGCCGACGACAATCACGGGGAGAGCATACCGTCAGATTGCCAAGATTGTGCTTCCTGAATTGCTCGAGACGGCTTGGCCTGCTAACCTGAAGGTCTGAAATTCTCGAATCCGCTCGAGACGGAGAAAAACCTGTGAAAGCACACCTGATTACCCTTGGTTGCCAAATGAACGAGTACGACACGCACATGGTCGAGTCGCAACTCGTCGCGTTGGGCGCGGAACTCGTCTCGGCGGTGGACAATGCCGATTTCGTGCTGGTCAACACTTGCGCCGTGCGTGGCAAACCGGTCGATAAAGTCAAGTCCCTCTTGGGCAATTTGCGGCAACTGAAGCGTTCGCGAGGCTTGCTCTTGGGCATGATGGGTTGCTTGGCCCAACTCGAGGAGGGTCAGGAGATCGCGCAGAAGTACGAGGTCGATGTCTTGTTGGGGCCTGGTGCGTTGACGGACATCGGTGCGGCGCTCGAGAGTGACAAGCGCTTCTGGTCGTTGGCGTTCAAGGATGACATTCACGAGTTCGTGCCGCCACCACCACAGGGCAAACTTTCGGCGCATTTGACGATTC
>JANOWZ010000207.1:0-10327 GCA_031418155.1 Deinococcales bacterium | reverse complement strand
GTGGCGGCGACGGGCGTGTTTTACGGGCAGTTGCAGACCGATCCAGAGGTGCTCAAACGCCTGCCTGGACCGGTGCTTGGCGTTTTCGGCGGTGCGGATGCCTCGATTCCGCTCGAGAAAGTCCGGGCGTTTGAGGCTGGGCTCGAGGCGGCCAAAATTCCGCACGAGGTCAAGGTCTATGACGGCATGGGTCACGCTTTCGTGCAGAGTGTCGCCGAGATCGAGGCGGGCGGCCCGCAAGGGCAGGCGTGGGCGCAATTGAAGGCGTTTTTGCAACGCAGCCTGAAGGACCGTGCGGGCTCGAGGCTTGCGCCTCAACTCGAGCCGTTGGCGATCACGGCGTATGCCAATCCGATGCCGGTGAACGTCTTCACGATGTTGCAAGCCTCATGGTTGCACCGGCACCATTAAACGTCCCAGTACGTCAGGCTCGAGGGTTGCGCCCCGATCAATTCTGTAAATTTGTTCAGACCAGCCCGGTCTGGCGCTTCGAGGTGATACCTGAAATTCCACAGGTAATGCTGCACGATGCGTTCGGGCAGGTGCAAGCGTTCCGCCTCGAGCTTGGCGATCTCGCCGAGGTGTCCAATCCCGTGCCTGCGGGCGCGTCTCATGGCGAGCACGAGGTCTTTGGGTGGCGGCGCGTTCATGCGTGCGGCCCAGACCGCGAACACAAACGGCATTCCGGTGTGCGCGTACCAGCTTTCGGCCAGGTCCGTGACCATCACGCGCTTACCGCTCGAGAGTTGACCTTCGCTCGGCAGCCGGAACATCTGCAAGGTTTCGGAGATCGGCCCGCACAGCCGATACCATTCAGACAGTGCGCCATCACCGATCAGCAAGACTGCCGGGTACGTCTCGAGCAGTTTTTCGAGGTTTGGTGCTTGAGGCTCGAGCATGGCGTTGATGCCATCGAGCTTCAAAAGCGTGCGCAGCAAATTCGTGCTGGTGGCCGAATCGGTGGTCACGGCAATCTTTGCACCCTCGAGTTCTTGCCACGGAACCGTGTGGAACAAACTCACGCTGTACACCGGCCCCAAAACGCTGATCGAGAAATCTGGTAAGGCCCGCAACCGGTCCGCATGTTGAATAAACTCAAACGCCGAGATGTTCGCCAAATCGACGCGACCCTCGAGCAGGGCCGTGTTGATCTCTGTGGGCACACCACGCACCCAATCAATGTCTTGCCCGGTCAATTCATGCTCGAGCGAATGCAGCAGCGGCGCGACGTTCGTGTACTTGATAATGCCGAGCCGGTACGGGTTCACTCGAACTCTTGCTCGAGATCGGATTTGGCATGAAGGACACGGCGGACAACGATGGCATCACCAATGATTCGGTAGAAGATCAGGTGTTGACCGGAACGGACCTTTCGCAAATTCCGTTCCAGTTCATTTCGTGATTCACCGATTTCAGGAAAAACCCGAAGTTCTTGGGCACGTTCAATGATTTCGTCCACGCGACGCTGAGCCAGGTGAGCCAAATCAATCGAAACGTAAAATTCCCAAACATCAGCAAGGTCATCCAGAGCCAACGCAGACAACTCGAGCGAGTAGGTCATTTTTTGTGGGTTTGTTCCCGTTCACGGATTCGTTTGTGGACCGCTTCACGCAGTTCTTCTGCCGTGTCAAACCGGTAAACGCGACCTGCCTCAGAATCGTCAATTCCAAGCTGAATCGCTGCTTGCAGTGCCTCGAGTTTTTCGTTGCGTTCGATCAGTCTCTCCAGCCCAATTTGCACGATTTCGTTCACATCCCGGTAGTGACCGGCACGCACTTGGGCTTCGATCCAAGCCTCGAGTTTTTCTGGCAGTGTGACGTTCATACCTCAGGGTAGTTTGGGCGGCTTTGCTTGTCAATTTCAAATGTCACACTGGAGCTTTTAAAGTGTCGCGGCGAATGATTCGAGTTTCTGCCGCAAATCTGCATCATCAAAAGTCAGCGCAAGTGACGGTTTGTGCGCTTTGCGCAGCGTCTCGGCGGCCAGGATCGCGTGCATGTTCGCATTCGGTTGTTGCAACGAAATCAAACCTCGAACCTGGCCTTTGGCCTCGAGCGTGACCGCGCCACCGACGACTTCCAAATCCGTCTCGAGCGTCAAATCCGAACGGCGTTTTTTGCCCGCCTCGAGCAGGCGTTCACGCGGCAATTGCGTGGCGAGCACCGCGTGCAACCCTGATGCCTCGAGCGCCAGTTTCGCATCATGCCACAGCCAAGGTTGCTCGAGCAGTGCCGCCTCGCCGATCACGCCGATGGTTTTTTGGCCCGCATGGGTCCAGTTTGGTTCTGGCGTGCGGGCCGGTTTCAAGTACAGTTGCGCCCGATCCAACCCGCGCTGCACGATGCGCGTGTTTTGCGTCCAAGCCTGCCCGAATCGCACAGCGACGCTCGAGGTTGATGCGGCCGCATACGCCGGGACAGCCTCGAGATTGGGCAAACTGACCCGTTGCGCCAACACACTGGCGAGGTCCACCGCCCACGGATCGGCCTGGCCCGCTTTCTCTCCCGGTTCGGCCCCAGGGTTCAAGTCCGGCACGATGATCGCATCGACCCCGACATCGGCCAGTTCGAGCACGCGCCCGACGAACAATTGAATGCTGGGCGGTTCGGCTGGCATCAGGCGGCTGCCCGCCTCGAGCGATTGCTCAAAACCCGCTTTGGCTTTGACCACTTCGAGTTTGAGCGTGCCCAGGAAGGCTTCCCAGAATGGCAGGTAGTGTTTCTCGAGCAGGGTGTCGGGCAGTCCAATGCGCATGTTCCTCCATGTCAAAATCTTGATCGTGCGGAGTACGTGTTTCACACGATGCCAAGTTTTGACTTTGTTTTATACGAGAGCTTACCGCCGCCGTCTGGCCCGGACCAAATCCCGTGCCCGCTGTGCCGTCACCCGAGCGAACAAATTCCCATCGATCCGCATGTATGGTGCTCCGTTTGGGTCTTCGTCGCCGCAACCCGAAAGTGCCAATTCAAAATTCCCATCGCTCGAGACTTGTCCGGGGCTGATGTGCAATTCGTCGTAGATCGCCTCTAAAATGCCTTCGCGGTCTTCGGGTTTGAGGTGGTCGGTACAGAGTTCAACACGAGTCACAGTGCGCCCATTCTAACCACGCAGCCTAACCACGCAGGTGCTCGAGGTGGATCGGGTTTTGAAACCGCATTCCAGGCTCGAGAAGTGTGCTGCTGGATTGCTTTTTGGACGTTCTTGTGGCGTTGTTTTGAACCTGTGTTACGTTCGGTGAATTCAAAGGAGGTGGCCCATGAATGACACCATTGGGGTTTTGGTTTTCTTTCTCGCAATCCGTGAGGTGTGTACATGCCCATCAAATCAGACTGGCTCGCGTGGGCCGTCGATCAAGTCCATCCACAATTAAAAACTTGGTATTCGCAAACGCAACTCGAGGCGAATTTAACCGGTCAACTCGAGCGTGACCTCGATTGGCTCGAAAATTTGGGCGAAGGCTTCGAGCGCAACATGCCGGTGGCGGGTGCGACACCCGCCATGGACAACCATCGCATGCTTGAGGTGGCCAGAATGCGGGTCATGCTGGGGATTCGCTTTCTTGGCGGCGACATTACGATTCCGTTCGTGGATTTGGTGCGCCTGAAGACGTTTTGTACGGCACGATTGGCTCGAACACACCGCCGATGCTGAAAACCGCCGCTCGAGTTGGACGTGCGGATCTGGGCGGTTGGATTTGGGTCAAGCTGACTTGAATGCCCAACAGGGGAGGGGTGATCTGTCCCTCCCCAAGCTCGAGCGTTGCTTATGGGCAGAGCGTCCAAACCTTGTCCTGGTCAAAATACACGCGCAACGGGTCCAACCCGGAGGCTTGCAGCGTGTGCGTGCCCTCCTCGATCTTGGTGATGGTCAGGCTGCGACCGGAACCAACCGTGTCTTGGAACGTGCCGTCAATGTAGACGCTTTTGCCGCTGCTGCATTCGTTGACCACCTTGACCGAGTAGTACGCAGTGTCCGGCCCAAACAACCCGCACGAGGCGAGCGCGAGCGGCATCAGTCCGGCGAGCAGCAAGAATTTTCCTGTGTTCATGGTTTTCTCCCAGCGTGACCGGTTTGATCTCGAGCATCGCTCACCGAATCACTGCGTTCTTGAGTATGCAAATCGGGCGTGACATTTTGCGTGACAGTTTTGAGGATGGTGACGAGGTTTGAGTGCTGGGTTTTGAGAAACCCTGGCGGGCTCGAGCCTACCGGGGTCTGATGGTCTTCCTTTGACCTTATTCCAGCACCCAATCGCCGTCGGTCATGATCGGCTCGAGGCCGCCATTGTTGCGTTCGCCTTGGACGCTGATCTCGCTGGAACCGATCATCCAATCGACATGGGTGATGCTGCGGTTCGCGCCATTCGCGGTCAGTTCGTCCTCGGTCATGGTCACGCCACCTTGCAGCGTGAACGGGTACGCCTGCCCGAGCGCGATGTGACAGGCGGCGTTTTCGTCGAACAGGGTGTTGTTAAACAGAATCCCGGAACTCGAGATTGGGGATTTGTGCGGCACGAGTGCGACCTCACCGATGCGTCTTGCGCCCTCGTCGGTGTCCAGCAGGCGCAAGAAGGCATCCTCGCCGCGTTGGGCGCTGGCCTCAATGATCTTGCCCGCCTCGAAACGCACGCGAATGCCATCGATCAGCACGCCCGCATAAGACAAGGGTTTGGTGCTCGAGACTTCACCATCGACTTGGTCTTTGTGTGGCAGCGTGAAGATTTCTTCGGTCGGCAGGTTGGCGACAAATTCGATGCCGGATTGCGTCGTGGAATTCCCGGCCACCCACGAGTGCTTTTCGGGCAGTCCGACGCGCAGGTTCGTGCCTGGACCCGTGAACCGTAACGCGCTAAAATGCCGGTCGTTCAGCAACCTCGAGCGTTGTTCGAGCGTGGCGAGGTGCGTTTTCCAAGCGTCCACCGGATCGGGTTGGTCGGCGCGGGTGGTCATGAAGATCGCCTCCCAGAGCGCGGCGACGGCGGCCTCCTGATCCAGTTTGGGGAAGATGCTGCTGGCCCAGGCGGGCGAGGGCATCGCGGCGACGCACCAGTTGACGGCATCGACCATGATTTTTTCCGAGTACGGTTTGTTTTTCATGGACCGGACCCGCATCGTGGTTGAAACGAGCGCCGGGTCTTGATCTTTAAGCAACGCCGGGTCTTGTGACGCGATGCTCAGCAGCGCATCGCCGCGTTCAATGGTTTCGGCCAGGGTAGCCAGGTCGGAATCGGCGAATTCCTCGAATGAATCCCTGGGCGCGTGCCGGAAACGCTCGAGGGTCAGTTGCTCATCGCTCCAACGGACGCTGACCAAGCGGCAACCGGCTTTGTAGGCGCTGGCGGTCAAGGCCCGCACGAACGGTGCGCCCTCGATGGGTGCACCAGCGATCAGCAGGCGTTGGTGTGGTTGCACGTTCAGGCCAACCCGAACGATCAGGTCGGCGTAATGTTGGAGTTTTTGCTCGAAAGTAAGGGACACGCCGGGATTCTATCGGAAAGATGGCAGGTCACAAGTCATGGGGCACAGGTCATAACTTATGGGGCTCGAGTTTGGGTTCTCGCATTGCTCGCCGGGTTTACACTGCTCGCATGACCTTTCTGGCCTGTGTGCAAAGCAAACTCGAGCCGGAGGCGTACCGCAATGGTGATGATTTTGCCGCCTGGGTCCTCGAGCAAACCCAACGGGCGCTCGAGGCCCGCGATCCGGGCGAAGCGGCGTTGGTGGCCTTCCCGGAGTTGATCGGCCTGCCGCTCGCGTTTTACTTGGACCGCCCATTCAAGGCCAATCAGGTTAGAACCAGCACCGCTCAAGAGGCCGCGCTCGGGTTGTTGCGTGAATCCTGGCTCGAGGCGCTGACCTTGGGCGTTCGTCACGGGCGGTTGTTGCCCGCAAACCTCCTCCTGCCCAGGGCGCTCGAGGTTTTTGTGGCCTTCAAATGGGCGTTCGCGAGGGCGGCGCTCGAAACCAATTCGTTCATTGTGGCGGGCTCGGCGTTCTTACCAGGTATTGAAGATGAGGCCGCCCGGGGGACATTCCTGGCCGATGTGCGGGTGCAGAACATGTCGTTTGTGTTTGCGCCGTCCGGGTTGATCGTTTCGCGTCAGCCCAAAATCAACTTGACCGGTGGCCTCGAGTCCAATCTGGGCTTGGCACGAGGACGGCTTGAGGAGTTGCTGGTCACACGCACACCGTTCGCCAACGTGACCACGCTGATCTGTTTTGATGCCTTCTTTGAACGCGCCCTCGAGCGTGCCGATGCCCTGGGCACACAAATCCTGATCCAACCGAGTGCCAATGCAGCCCGTTGGGATGGCCCGTGGAGCGCCGACCCAAGCCTGAACGAAGGTGTCGAATGGTGGCGGCGCGGTCCGGCCTCGAAGATTCAGGGTCGGGTCAACATTCGCGCCTGCCTGAATCCGATGCTGGTCGGGCGGTTGTTTGACCTCGAGTTTGAGGGTCGTTCCAGCATTGCGATCAACGGGATGCTCGAGCCGGACCTGCTGGCGAAAACGCAAGGATTGCCCCACGAGCACTTGATCGCGGTGGCGGAATCCGCCACCGATTTCGCAACCGTCTGTGCTCGTATCTGATCAAGCACCCTTGGCCCGTGACAAAGATGAAAATGCCAAAAATAGCCCGCTGTCGAACAAAGCGCCTGCTACACTCGGCAGCGTGGGGCGGAGACTGCTTTTCTTAATGATGTTCTTGACTGTGCTCGGCTTTCGGGCTGGCGCAGAAGACTTTCGTCATGAGGCGTACTACCAAAGCTGCGGACGGTATTTTGATCAAGGTGACTTTCAAACCGCCAGCAACCAGTGCAACATTGCCCTGGCGAACAAACCCGATTACGCCCCGGCGTTGCGCCTGCTCGCCCGTTCACAGGTGGCGTTAAACCTGCTGACCGAGGCCAAAGCGAGCCTCGAGCGTGCGCGTACCGCCGAGCCAGAAAATTCAGAAAATGACCTGCTCGAAGGTGAAATTGCCATTTTGCAGGGCGACGCGAACCGCGCCTTGGGCCTTGCTGCGAACCTGACCTCGAGCCCGAACATGGGATTTCAAAACCGAGCCTTGCGTTTGCAGGCCAAGGCCGAACATTTGCAGGGCCGGGATGCCGCCGCCATTGTGACCTTCCGGCGCGTGCTGACCCTCGAACCGAACGACCTTGAGACGCGCCGGTTTTTAAGCGAAACCTTGCTCGAATCCGATCCTCGCGGTGCAGTGGCCCTGTTGCAGCAATCGCCTCAGAAAGGCTCACCAGTGCTGCTGGCCGATCTGGGTCGCGCCAAGTGGATCGCAGGCGACCTGAACGGCGCGATTGCCAACCTCGAGCGGGCCATCGGCAGTCCCGCCGCCTTTCGCAACGAGCGTTCGACGTACTTCAAGGCGCTCGGGGCGCTCGCGTACTCATACTTTGGGCTCGGGCGGTTCACCGAGGGCAGCCGGGTGCTGGAACAGATGGGCGATCCACAAAGCCTGTTCTTAAACGCCGTCAACCGCGCCTTGCCGTGGTTGCTCGGTGCAATTGCGTTGCTTGTTTTGCACCTGATCGGAGAGAGCCGGATCGAACCGCTCTCAACTATTGAAATTCAGGATGGTCCACGCCCCTGGACGGTCACGAGCGCCTACCGCTGGTTGTTTGTGGCGGCCATTGCGGGCCTGCTCTCGAGCGTGCTGGCCGGGTATTTGCTCTACGGCAACATGTTGGCGATCCTGACCCCGAACCAGGCAAGCGTGGCCCGAGACGTGTATTTCAGTGTGTTCACGTTGGTGCTGGTTGGGCTGGCCATCCGTACCGCGCATGGCCTGGGTTGGAACGCCCGAGAGTTGCTGCTCGGCATCGCACCACGGGGCTTGGCGATTGATGGCATCGCGCTCGGATTGGTGCTGGTCGCTTTGACGCTCGGGTATCACTTTCTGGCGCATCTCATGAAATGGAACACCGGCTTTTACATCGACCTACTTTCATCTCGAGGCAGCATGTTCTTGCCGCTGTTGCTGCTGCCACTGACCGAGTTGTTCTTTCGTGCCTACGCCGTCTACCCGCTCGAGAAACGCTACGGCCTGACCCTGACCTACATGATTTTGTCGCTGATGTACGCGCTCAGTTTTGGTTCGCCAGTGCTACTGCTGGCCGGTGGCGGCGCGATCCTCTTGGCCATCACCAACCGATTGCGCTCGAGTGCGCCTGCTGTCGTCTCGCAATGGGTGTACTACGCCACATTGATTGTTGTGATGCTGGCTGTGCCGGTCGTGCGAACCTGGTTTTAAGGACAGAGGAAAGAGAAAAGAGAAAAGAGGAAAGAGAAAAGTCAGGGCCAAAACCCTGGCTTTTTTGTCTTGACTCGAGCCTCGAGATTCAGTGCTCGAGACTGCCTGTGACCCGTAACCGCTTTCCCGTGACCGCATGGGTTGTACAATGCGCCCATGGCTACCAAACGCTCTCCAGCAGGAATTGAAACGAACTCGCTCGAGGTGGAAATCTCACGTGATGTGCTGGTCGGCATCTCGAGTATCGCGCTCGAAGGCATTCGTGGCGTGACCCCAGTGACACCGCCGGTCAATGTCGGCGAGATCCTGGCGGGCAAGCGGCTCAAAGGCATCAACGTCACGCGAGATCCCGCCGGTGTAACCGTGGATATTAGCGTGAACATCGATTACGGTCTGGTGATTCCCGATTTGGCCAAGAAAGTCCAACGCATCGTGGCCGAGAACGTCGAGGTCATGACTGGCCTGAGCGTCAAAGCGGTCAACGTGACTGTGCAAAGCGTTGTGTTGCCCGCATCAGAAATTCTCGAGTCTGCCAATGGCTGAAGGTAAAACGTCGGTTGGAGTGCGCCGCAAAGCCCGAGAATTCGCCTTTCGCGTGCTGTTTGAAAGCGAGCAGGGCAGCACCGACCTGAACCACGCCTGGGAGCACGCCAAGGCGGAACTCGCCACGCTCGAAGATGGCAAATCTCGAGACGATGAGCCGAACAACGATGCGCTCGATGGCGAGGCAATCACGTTTGCGCACCGCTTGGTGCTGGGTTACGACGAGAAACGTTACGAGGTCGATCAGACGCTCGAGCGGGTGATTGAAGGTTGGACGTTCGGGCAAATGTCCAAAACCGATCTGGCGATGTTAAAACTGGCCAGTTACGAGATGATGTTTTTGGACACGCCGCACGCGCCAGTGATCGAGGTTGCGGTGCGCATTGCCAAGAAATTTGGTGGCGAGGAATCTGGCAAGTTTGTCAACGGCGTGCTGGCGAAACTCAAGCGGCAACTCGAGACGGTTTGAGATCAGGGACAAGTTGAACATTCAAAGTTGAACATGAACAGAAAACCCGGCCTTGAGTCGGGTTCTTTTTGGCGGGTTGGAGGCTCGACCTCGAGAATCTTATCGTCTAGCACGTATTTTTTCTCCAGTCGCTGTGCTCAAACCATCCATGAACGCTGGAGGCTTGACAAGTCTTCTTTCGCCTGGCATACTCTCGGTGCAAACGATTACATTCAGTGCTCGAGCAACAAATTTCGCCTCGCCATCATTGACGAGGACCGGGAGTTCTTTTGACACGCATCGCAGAGGTTGCCAAAAAAGCAGGGGTGTCGGTGGCCACCGTCTCGAGGGCGCTCTCCAAGCCCGAAATGGTCGCTGCTGAAACCCGTGCCCTGATCGAACAGGTCGCCGATGAACTCGGCTACCGTCCGAACTTGGTTGCCCGAAACCTGCGGCGCGGACAAAGCCGCATGATTGGCGTGCTGATCAGTGACATCCTCAACCCCGGCAATGCCCTGCTGTTCAAAGGCATCCAAGAGGCCGCCAGCGAAGCCGATTACACCGTGTTCATGTTCAACACCGACGAAGAGGCCAGCAAAGAACACAGCGCTATTCAAAGCCTGTCCGGGCATATGCCGCAAGGCTTGATCGTCATGCCAACCAGTGGCGCTCGAGAGACCCTGCAACGCATCAATGTGCCAGTGATCGAACTGGATCGCACAACCGGCCTGAAAAACGCGCACACCGTCATGGTCGATAACTTCGGCGGCAGCCTCAAAGCGGTAGGGCATTTGATCGCGCTTGGGCACACCCGCATCGGTATGGTTGTCGGCGATTACGAGATTTCAACCGCCATCGAACGCCACCAAGGGTACAAAGCCGCCCTAGAGCAGGCAGGTATTCCTTACCGCCCAGAATTCGTCACCGTCGGTCATCACCGTGAAGAGGGTGGGCACCAAGCGGCACTCGAGTTGCTGTGCCAAGCCGAACGCCCAACCGCGTTGTTTGTGGGCAACAACGAAATGACGATTGGCGCGGTCCTCGCGGTACGAGAACTCGGCTTGCGCAT
>JANOWZ010000206.1:0-4217 GCA_031418155.1 Deinococcales bacterium | reverse complement strand
AGAAGCGCGAGCAGGTTCGTGTCGGTGCTGCTGAGCATGTTGTAACCGAGGTTCATGTTGGCGCTCGAGTTGCCCAGTTGAGTTGGGATTGGGCCGCGCAGTTTTGAAGCTCGGCTGCGATGAGGCTTCTGGCTTGGCTTGTACCGCTTGCTCGAGCGGTGCGACTACCTCTTGCGGAACCTGTCCGCACGCGCCCAGCACGGACGCGAGGGCGATTCCACTCATGACAATCAACGACCTGGTGAACTGATTCATGGCGTAACCTTTCTGGCTCGAATGGCTGCGGTGCTCGAGCTTGGCTCGGGCGTGATTGATGGTGGTTGGCTGCATCGTCATGGTTTGTGCTCCTTGACGTGATGATGCAAAACCAACCGTAAACAAGCCGTAAACGGTTAGGCCAAACAAAAACCGTCCCACCTCGAGATGCGGCGGGACGGCACGAATTGCTACAAGCTCCAGTGACCAGACGTAAACACAACCCCACCAAGCGTGTAGGCTCGAACGGCTCGAGGGATGAGCAGCGATCAAGCTTCAAGCACGAGCACACAGGTCCAACTGCTGCTGATTGAAGCTTGAAAAAATGTTCACATCGCTTCGTCCTGCACTGCTCGATCCCGGACATTCTCGAGGTGGCTGTGGCATTGGCGCTCGAGAGGCAGTTCGGGTTTCGATGACGTAAAACTTCATCTTCGTGAAGCACACCACACGGCGATCTTCCCGAGGGTTTAAAATGAGTGCATGGAAGTGCAACTGTTTGGCTTGCGATCCTCGAGTGCGACACGTGCGGCGGAACGTTTCTTCAAGGAACGTCAGGTCAAAATTCATTTCGTGGATTTGAACGTGCGTGCCATCGCCCGAGGCGAGATCAATTATTTCGTTCAAAAAGTCGGTCTGAACGCGCTGCTGGACACGACCGGCAAGGCGTACCACGAGGCGGGCCTCGAGTGGTTGCGCGTCTCTGATGACGGCATGATTGCTAGGGTTGCCGAGGAACCCCGGCTCTTGAATTTGCCACTGGTGCGTTTTGGCAAGTTCGTCACGGTCGGTGAGGATATTGAAACGTGGCGTTCGTGGTTGCTGGTCACGAAGTAGGGCGTTAGAGAAAAGTAACAACAGACGAAAGATCAAGGTAAAACCAGGATGTTTTCGAGCAAATGGGCCATTCCTTTAATCTTTAATCTTTCCTCTTTCCTCTGTTTTTTGCTCCTCTGGCTTTTCGCTTTCCGTCTCGAGTTGCTGGATTTCGGCAATAAAATCTTGGACATCGGCAAATTCGCGGTAAACGCTGACAAAACGAATGTACGCGACGGCATCAAGCGGGCGCAAAAACACCATCGCTCGGCGTCCAACCTCCTCGCTCGAGACTTCGGTGCCGCCGAACCGGTCCTCGAAGCTGAAGGCGAACATGCGCAGGGTTTCAACATCGACCGGACGTTTCTCGCAGGCGATAATCAGGCCGCGCAAGAGCTTGTCCGGGTCGAAGGCTTCACGACGACCGTTGCGCTTGACCACGGTCAACGGCTCAAATTGGGCGCGTTCATACGAAGTAAACCGGTACGCGCAATTGGGGCATTCGCGGCGGCGACGAATGGCGGAACCCTCTTCGGATGGGCGCGAATCGACCACTCGGGTGTCGGCGTGGCTGCAACGCGGGCATTTCATCGGCCCGATCTCGGCAATTCTGGCTCGAGGTCATAGAATTCCCTCGGTACGTTTGAGCGGGCCTCCGGTGCGGGCGCAAGCTGCACATTGATGACCGCGCCAGTCATGGCGCTCGAGCTTGGAATGGCGAGCGACACGGCGGCCTGCGCCAGTGGCGCGTCCAAATCCAGTCCAGCAGAGGCCCGAGATGGGATCAGGCCATTGATGCGCACGCCTTTGCTGGCGAGGCCCGCGATCAGTTCGGTCAGGCAGCCGCGCAGGGCTCGGGTTTGTGGTTGCTGGTTGTGCGCGGGTGGCAGCACCAGAATCCCCCAGGCGTTGCGTGAGGCCCGCGCCAAGGTGCGGGCCAGCAGGTAGCTCGAACGGGCGTGCTGCTCAAAGAGTTCCGACCACTCACCCTCGGAAAGCTGTTGAAAACTGGTGCTCGAGGTGCCATCGGCGACGTGCACGATTCCGGTCAGCGAACCGAAAAGTTCAAGCATTTTGGTGAAAGTGTTGTTCACCTCCAACTGAACCGAAAAATCCCCCTTGATCGGAATCGCCTGCGCCCCCAACGCCTCGAGTTCACTGGCGACGCTGGCGGCAGCCTCCGGGTTGGTATCGACCACGATCACGGTTGCGCCCGCCTTGGCGATCGCCTTGGCGACCGCATGACCGAAGCCATGACCGGCGTTCGTCACCGCGATGACGCTGTTGGCGAGTGCAGCATTGATGGGCACTGACATGCGCAGAGCATACTCGAGAACGAGCGTTCGGCAATGTGAGTGAATGGTTCCTCAATTCGGGCATCGTGTTACGGTGCGGGCCATGATCGACACGCACTGCCACTTGGACACGCTCGAGAATCCCGCCGAGGCCGCGCTCGAGCCGGGTCTGAAAGCTGTGGTCAGCATCGGTTGCACCCCAGAGAACGCCCGTGCCGCGTTGAGGCTCTCAGAACAACTCGAGCATGTGTTTGTGGTGGTGGGTTTGCATCCGAGCGACGCTGGACGCGACACGCCAGAACTTCGGGCCGATCTCGAGGCACTGATGACCCGGCCCAAAGTGGTCGGGATTGGCGAATCCGGTCTGGACTACTACTGGGATGCCGCCCCCAGGAACGTGCAACTGGCTGCGTTTGAATGGCAACTCGAGTGTGCCAGACGCTTGCAAAAACCGATTGTGATTCACACCCGAGACAAGGACAACTCGCGCCAAGTTTTTGCAGATTGCGCCCTCGCGCTCGAGAATGCGGGCTGGTCGCACGGGATTCTGCATTGCTTCGCGGGCGATCTTGGCCTGCTTGAAACCGGCCTCGAGCTTGGCTTTCACGTGTCTTTTGCGGGCAATTTGACCTACAAAAACGCGCACACGATTCGAGAATCTGCAAAAATCGTGCCGTTCGAGCGCCTGTTGGTCGAAACCGACGCGCCGTACCTCGCGCCCATGCCGAACCGGGGAAAACGCAACCGGCCTGCGTGGGTTCGGCACACGCTCGAGTTTCTGGGAGAACTGCGCGGCCTGGAATTTGCCGAGATCGAAGCGATCACGGAAGCGAATGCCCGAACGGTGTACGGGTTGGCCGCTTCGTAGGTCAAACCACAAGGTCAGATTGTGACGCGAATACACCCTCGAGCGGCGAGCACGTCATTTTCGGTATTCTGAACCAGTGAAACCGACGGGCAAAGTGGTGATCGTCACAGGTGGGGCACAAGGCATTGGCAAAGCCATCGCCCGACATTTCCTCGAGTTGGGCATGGGCGTGGTCATTGCCGACCCAGACAGCGAAGCGCTCGAGGAGGTCAAACGCGAGTTGGGCACGCTTGGAACGCTGGTGGCGGTCAGTGATGATGTCTCGAGCGAACCGCAAGTCGAACATTTGATCGTCTGCGCCTTGCAGCGCTTCTCGAGGATTGATGTGGTCGTCAACAACGCAGGCATTGGCATCAACAAACCGCTCGAGGAATTGAGTTTGGAAGAGTGGAACCGGGTGCTGGGTGTGAACCTGACCGGTGCATTTTTGCTGGCCAAACATGCCGTGCCGCACCTGCGCAAAACCAAAGGTTCGATCATCAATATCGCTTCAACTCGAGCCTTGCAATCTGAGGCGCACACCGAGGCGTACAGTGCCAGCAAAGGCGGTTTGGTCGCGCTCACACACGCGCTCGCGGTCAGTCTCGGGCCGGATGTTCGCGTGAACAGCGTTTCGCCCGGTTGGATCGAAGTGCGCGACCAACGTAAGAAAAAAGCTCGAGAAAAAATCAAACACAGAATAGAGGATTTCATGCAGCATCCGGTCGGGCGCGTCGGCATTCCCGAAGATGTCGCGCATCTGGTTGCGTACCTGTGCTCGAGCCAAGCCGGGTTTATCACCGGGCAGAATTTTGTGGTCGATGGTGGCATGACCAAAAAAATGATTTACGCAGAATAAAACTCGGTAGTGTCCAGTTTTAGACTGATATGCTGAGCCCATGATCGCCCTTACCTGCCGACGCTGCCAAAGCATCCACCTCCGCAAAAACGGCCACACCATAGACGGACGCCAGAAATTCCACTGCCAAACCTGCAACTTCTAC
>JANOWZ010000205.1:0-3117 GCA_031418155.1 Deinococcales bacterium | reverse complement strand
CTTGGTGACGCTTTTGGGTCCGGGCGGCATTGGCAAGACGCGCTTGGCGTTGCAGGCGGCGCACGATCAGCTTCAAGAAAGTCATTTCGAGAAGGGCGTGTTCTTCGTGGCACTCGAGAATTTGACGGCTGGCGATCAAGTGCTTCGGGCTGTGGCGGGTGCGCTCGGTCTCAAGCTTGCAGGCAAGACTGATCCGCTCGAGGTGATCCAGAAGTTCATTGCACAGAAAGCTGTCTTGATTGTGCTTGACAACTTCGAGCAGTTAACCTCCGAAGTTGAACTCATCTCGCAACTGCTCGAGACCTGCCCAAACCTCGTGCTGCTCGTGACCTCGCGTGAACGCCTACAACTCGAGGAAGAATTCGTGCTGCCTATCTTGGGCGTGCCGGTTCCAGCCCAGGATTCGTTGCTGGCCGATGCCGAACTTTCCGATGTGGTGTGGTTGTTCGTTCAACGCGCCAAACGTGCTCGACTCGACTTCGCGCTTTCTGAAACCGACTTGCCTGCCGTGCTCGAGGTTTGCCGTTTGGTCGAGGGCTCACCACTTGGGATTGAATTGGCCGCCGCATTGGTCAAGATGCTGCCGCTGCCTGAAATTGCCAGCGAAATCGCTCGTAACCTCGATGTGCTCGAGACGAGAACGCGCAACACCAAAGAGGGTCATCGCAGTTTGCGGGTCGTGTTCGAGCAATCCTGGCAGCGACTCTCGAGCCGAGAGCAGGCTGTGTTCGCGCAACTCGCCGTGTTCCAAGGTGGGTTCACCCGTGAGGCCGCCAGCGAGGTCGCGGGCGCAACCATTCCGGTGCTCGGGACGCTCGTGGATCGGTCCTTGCTGCGCGTGAATGCCGACGGACGTTATGACAGGCACGTGCTCGTGCATCAGTACGCAACACAAAAACTCGAGTTGATGATGGATGTTCAGATCATCCGAGAACGACACGCGAAGTGTTTTCTGGCGTTGGCACAAATGGCTGATCCAGAATTGTACGGGGCCAGCAAAGCCATCTGGTTGGTGCGTCTTGCGCTCGAGCACGAAAATTTACGGACCGCACTCGATTGGGCCGAGGCTTGAGGCGACTACGAACTTGGCTTGCGGCTGGCCGGAACGCTCAAGAATTACTGGATGATTCGCGGTCACTTGCGTGAAGGCTCCGAACGTCTCGAGCACCTGCTGAAACTCGAGGCGGGCAGTGCGTCCCGTGTACCCGTGACTGTGCGGGCCACCGCCTTAACCGGTGCGGCCTGGTTGATGCACGCACATGATAACTTCGCACAGGCCACAAAGCTCTTCGAGGAGAGTGCTGTGTTGCGTCAAACCCTGGGTGAAACCGGCGGTCTCGAGGCGGCGCTCGTTAATGAGGCGATGCTGGCCCGCGCAGAGGGCGATTACGTGCGGGCCACAACACTGCTCGAGGAAATCCTGTCACGTCACCGTGAAGCTGGAAACCGCGACAGCATCGGACGCGATGGCATTGGTTTGTCACTCTCGAGGCTGGCTTTGGTCTTGTGCGAACAGGGCGAGTACACACGGGCCGATGCGCTGTGTGAGGAGAGTTTGGCGTTGCATCGTGCCCTCGATGATCGTGGTGGCATTGCTGCAACGCTGCTCGCCCAGAGTGACATTGCCCGTGAACAGGGCGATGGTGTTCGCACCCGAGTGCTTGCCGAAGAGAGCCTGAAACTCTTTGAGGATCTCGGTGAGGAATGGGGTATTGCCTTCGCACTGAACAACCTTGCACTTGCCGCCTACGCGCAGGGCGATCTCGAGAACGCACATGCGCCGGCCCTCGAAAGTGTCAGCAAGGCACGAACACTGTGGGGTGCAGCACCGAGCGCGGAATCGCTCGCCAGCCTCGCCCTGATTGCATTGGCCCGCAACGATCTCGAGCAGGCCCGCGCAGCCCTGTGCGAGTCACTGACCGCCGCCTGGAAGTACGGACCCCGCTGGTTGGTTGCGGTTGGACTCGAGGGCTTCTCTTGGCTCGCCTCGCAGGAAGCACGGGCGGAACGTTCGGTAGAATTGCTTGCTGTGGCAACCGAATTGCGAACCGGTATCGGAGCACCGTTGCCACCGTTGCGTCAAGGATTTTTCGAGCGTTGGCATCACAAAACCCAAGCCATTCTCGGGGTCAAATTGTGGGACCAGCACTGGCAATCCGGCACGGTCATGCCGCTCGAGAATGCCGTGAAGTTCGCGCTCGAGTTACACCCTGGAAGCTCGAGCATAACCGTGCCAGTTCGCAAAATCAGTTGACGCGCTCCAAACTCGAAATGAAAAACTGGCACCCTCGAGATCAGGATGCCAGTCCATTTTGTAATTTCGATTCAAGGTGCTTTGTTTCCGAACCACAGCATCAGCGTCTGACCAGCGGCGAGATTCCGGGTGTAGCATCCCACGCTCGAGTCACCTGCAAGGCTCGTCCAACCAGGTTTGGTCGTCTGGCAGATTGTGTACGATCCGGGCAGCAGGTTGTTAAAGCGTGCTGGAACCAACGAAGCACTGCTGAGCAAGGTTTGCGTCTGTCCAGTCTGATTGTTCTTGATGGTCATTGTCCAGCCCGAAAGGATCTGTTCAAAGTAATCCCAAGTCCCGTTGAAGTTCATTTCCTGGTACACGATCACGCCCACCGATCCAGGTGCTGCAGCCATAACTTGAAAGCTAACGTGGGTCGAGTTTGAATTCAGCTTGCCATCGTTGAGTTGATAAGCGAAATCGACGGTCCCGACGAATCCTGGGTCTGGCGTGAAAGTGAACGAACCGTCACGGTTTGGTGCGAGCCTGCCGCCTTGACCGGAAGTGCTGATTGCGTAGAAGCCGATTGGATCATCGTCCGGGTCGCTGTCGTTGGCTAAAATTCCTCGGGCCGCGTTGACAGTCAGTGAGGTGTTCATGACGGTGCTGTAAGTCTCGCCCACGGCAACCGGTGCGTGGTTGCCAGTCATCGTCACGGACACGGGGTTGGTGCTGTCACTCGAGAGGTCGTTTTGCTGATCGGTGTGCTTGGGTGTGAACGTGCGAATCACGAACGAGTAACTTTTGCCCGCCGTCAGTCCGGTCACGGTGAATGAACTCGAGCTTTTGTTGGTCGTGTGACCCACGGATTTGAAGAGGTTGCC
>JANOWZ010000204.1:0-1846 GCA_031418155.1 Deinococcales bacterium | reverse complement strand
CGAACTCGAGGAAACCAACGGCCTACAAGCGCTCGAATGGGCGAGCGGCGGGATTCAACTCTGGTTGCAAACTCGAGGGGGAGACATCATGAAAAACGCGGCATTCTGGTTCGGGCTGGTCGCCATTGGCATTCTTGCGGGAGGTTTGTACGTGACGAAAGGATTGATCTGGGCTGTTCCGGTTGCAGCCATCGGCGTCATCGCCTTCAGCGCTTTCCGACCTCGAGATGCGCTGCACGTTGCCTTGCTGTTGGGATTGAGTTTGCCCATTGCGGATCTATTGCAGATTTGGTTCATGGTTCGTTCAATTGTCTCAGGATTCAATAACCCAGGTGTTTCTATCAATATCCAAAATGAGGAAGCACAAGGATATCCAAGCCTCATAAACCTTCAACTCGGTGATGCACAAGTGTCAGCGGAAACATTTGGCTTCGTTTACAATTTCCCCAGAATGTTGGAGTTTACACCCAATGTCATGAACGGCTTACCGCTACTTACGATCACCGTTCTGCTTGGCGCAATCGTCATCGCAGGAATTTCTGCGTTTATCCGATCTCGAGTTGCGGCACGAAATGTGATTTCACAACACTGAATGGCTCGAGTCAATCGGCTTTCCTGGCGCGGGCGAACATGGAGTTCGCCCCTACTTCTGCGATGGGAACGGCATCGGCTGCCAAGCGTGCACTTCGTTCGTCACCAAATTCAACGTGTGCAATTCCCTGACGGGCTCGAGCCGACCGTGAATCATGCGAAGTTCGGAAATGACACGGTGTTCCACGCCTCGAATTTTGGCGTGAACTTCGCTGCCGGTTTGTGTCTCGAGCATCCAGACTTTTTGCGGAATGAACCACATCTCTTCTTCAATCACGGTTGGCTCTTTCGCACAATTTCTTCTCGGGCGTTCTCGGCGAGTTCTTGCGCCAGGGCTCGGCGTTTGCTCCACAGACCAACCACGATCACACCAGCCACGGCAACGATGCGCAAAATCCATTGCGTGCTGCTGGTCTCGAGCCAGGGCAAGATGCCATGCAGAAACTTGTCCTCGTGAATCAGGTCCGCGCCAACCCAGGCGATCAGGGCCGCGCCGATCAATGGCAGCCAGGCGAAGCGGTTCATCAGGCTCGAGACGACGTTCGCGCCAACCATCAACAATGGGATGGACAGCGCGAGGCCAATCAGCAGCAAGACGATTTCTCCTCGAGCGGCTCCAGCCACGGCGAGCGCATTGTCGAGGCTCATCACGGCATCAGCGATGATGATGGTGCGAATCGCGTCGATGAAACCGCCACGGACTTCATGCGCCTCGTCGACTTGTTCTTCGACCTGCGAAAGGAGTTTCCAACCGATCCACAAGAGCGCCAGACCACCGAGCGCGGACAGCAACGGCACTTTCAGCAGGAACGTGGCGAAAATCGTGAAGATCACACGAAGCACAATCGCGCCAACCGTGCCCCAGAGGATGGCGCGACGGCGTAAGGGTTCGCGCAGGTTTTGCACGGCCAAACCGATCACAACGGCGTTATCTCCAGAGAGCACCAAATCACTGACGATGATTTTCGCCAGACTCTCGAGTGTGCCAATTGTTCCCAGATCAGCCATTGCTCTCCCCTTTTGGTTTTGCATCGTCACGCATTTTCAAGTTGATAAAGTGACCATTCTCGAGCGAGACGCGGTAGACGATGCGTTGATCGCGTTCGGTGGTTTCGTCGGTGTGTGCGGTCAGGGCAACCAGGTTTTTGAGTGGCGAGTTGATGACTTTTTTCGCCAAGGTGTCCTCGACTTGGAAGATGCCTGCGCTGTTGTTCATGGTGACACTTATCTCGACGGGTTTTTCCAGGCCGCGTGA
>JANOWZ010000203.1:0-11495 GCA_031418155.1 Deinococcales bacterium | reverse complement strand
GTCAAATCGAACGCCAGCAACAAATCCAGCGACAGTGCCAAAAGCGGCGAGTACTCGCTCGCTCCGGTTGAGCACACTTCCGAGGAAGCCAAGTACACCTGGAACACCCCGAAATACCCTGAGCAGTACAAGGTTGATCCCCTGGACGAATCTCGAGGCGGTTTCATGAGTGGACGCAAGCTCGGACCGGGCGGTTCTTACGCCGGACCTTGGATCGAAGGCGAAGAGGCAAACCTGTTGCCGGTCGCCAACCCAAACGTCAACTTGGGCGACCTGCTGCTGTCCAAGATCGATCCGACCATCCTGCCAAAATTGGACATCGAAAACGAAAGTCCATTCATGGTCTTCTTGAACGTCCGCAAGGCGCTCGAGAATGTTCAAGTCGATGGCAAAATCCTCGGCAAAGAAGAGGATTGGAGCATCACGATGTCCTTGTACCGCAATGCTGAGGTCGATTTCCGCAAGCCTGTGCCGGTGCTGCTCGATCCGACCAGCATCAAAAATCCGAAAAACCAGAAGGCGGGCAGTTTAACCTTCGGTAACTGCAACATGTGCCACGGTGCGGACGGTTGGGGCCAAGGTCACGCGGGGTTGCGTTTGCAGCCCAAACCAGCAAACTTCCACGATCCTCGCCGCTTGTACAACCGTACCGAGGGCAAACTCTGGACCGTGCTGCAAAACGGTGTTTACGGTTCGGCGATGCCGCAATGGAGGGACAAACTCTCGATGGCCGAAATCAAATCGGTCGTTGCTTACGTGCGTTCATACTCTTACTCCGTGGAACCGCTGCCCGCAGAGAAAAAACCGAGCGCCTCGAGCCAATCCGACGCTCCAATTCTTGCCCAAGGGGGCCGTCAATGATTGACCGCCGCACCATTCTGAAGGGCATCACAGCCTTGCCAATCCTCGGAGCCCTCGGTGGCCTGAGCGCGGCGCTGCTGTCGTACCTCAAACCAACCACCAAACCATTGTCGTTGCCGACCACCGAAAAGCCGTTGAGCAAACCGTATGTCGCGGCGATCCTTGAGGACTTCGAGAACGAATACGACGTTAAAGAAGTGATTTTCACGCAGCAAACCATCGAATACTCGGACCGCGGCAAGCAATCGACCGATATTCTTGGGTACGTGGTGCGCATTCCGAACGGAGTGCTCGACCCGAAAGAAGTGGGTGTTGGTCCCGGCGACAAACGCCTTGGGTACAACGTCGCCGAATACAACGGCAAAACCTACTCGATTGTGGCCGTCTCGAGAATCTGCGCCCACCTGGGCTGTATTTTTCAGTACCACACCAAAGAGGAAGTTTGCAGCGGTTTCAATTACTGCGGCGGCAAGAACAACCTGTTCTCCTGCCCGTGTCACTTGAGCGTTTACAATCCGGCAGAAGCGCAGGAAGTCAACGGCATGAAGCTGCCCGGTCACGTCGTTTCCGGTCCGGCCCCACGCACACCGTTTCCGTTCGAGTTCACGATTGAAGGCAACCAAGTCATCATTAAAGGTTACGGTTGAGATCATGATTGCGAACCCAGAAGTCAAAACCTCGATGGTCTCTCAAGACTCGAGTTTAAAGCCGACCCAAAACAAAACACTTTTTGAAATCCAAGATTTTGAGAACAAAAAACCCAGCAACCCGTCTCAAGCAGTCAAAGGAGGCCGTTCATGGCAGCAGCAGTAACCCCACCCAGCGGCGCTCCCGCCGTCAAAAAAGCCCCCAGCGTCCTCCAGAAAGTTGGCAATTGGTGGACGAAATCCGCCAAGAACCTAGACCTGTTCGACGAGAACGCTCGAGATAAGGTCAAAACCGATCCGTGGTTCATGCTCGGTGGCATGGCGATGCTGTTCTGGATCATCACGATTGTGACCGGCACGGTCCTAATGTTCTTCTACGTGCCCGATGCGCAAGGCCCGATCTACCAATCGTGGTTGTCGGTCAAAAACATCCTCGAGGGTGAACACGGTTGGATCATCATGCAGACCCGTCACCTGCACAAGTACGGCGCGGACGCCTTGATCATTGCGTTGACCTTGCGCGTTTACCGCATGTACTTCCGTGGCGAGTTTAAAAACTACAATCAACTTTCGTACATGCTGACCATCGTCGGGTTGATTCTCTCGATGTTCTCCGGTCTGACCGGCTACCTGCTGATCTGGAACCAACGCGCACTGTGGGCCACGAAGGTGTTCGCCACCTTCCCGACCTTCATTGATAACTTCCACGAGATCCCAAGCATCGCCGCCCTGAGTTGGATGGGCCTGCCGCAATTGCTCGAGGCAACGCTCGGCAAATTGCAGATCGGGCATATCACCGCCGATTTCATGCTTGCCGGTCAATCGATTGGTCCAGCCACACTGACACGCTTTTACCCCGCGCACTTCATGCTTTCGATCCTGACCCTGATCCTGGTCGAAGCGTACTTTGCCCGCAAAGGCAAAGGCGACAAAGGGGCCGGAGGCGCTGGTCGCGTGCCGCGCATGAACCTGCCCTGGTACGCCGCCGTGACCTTCACGCTGATGCTGGTTGCCATTTCGATTGCTGTGCCGGTCGAAACTGGATCGCCAGCCAACCCGAACGTCACGCCAAACCCGATTCTTTCGGACTGGTACTTCCTGGGCCTCTACCAGATGATGAAACTTTGGAAACCTGCGACCGCCACGCTGCAAACCGTGCTGTTGCCGCTGGTCGCCTTCGCAGTCGTCTTCCTCGACTCGAGTCCGGAACGCAACCCGTGGAAACGACCCTTCTGGACCATGGTCGGCATTTACGGCCTGGTCGGATGGATCGCGTTCTCGGTGCTGATCTGCTTGAACATCGCCGACATCAAACGCGACCCGCCCTACGTTTACACCGTCTCGATGCTGATGATTGGTGGCGGCGCAATCTGGCACTGGTTGTACCGTGCCAGTGAACGCCGCAAAGTCAAGGCGCTCGAGGCTGCGAAAGCGGCAGCAGCACCGCCCGCGATGGCTCCGGCGGCGGGAGACTAAGTGCAACCCGGTTTTGGTTGCACTCATGTCAAAATCTTGGACCGAAGGGATCAGTATTTATGGCGAAATTGATGTCACAAACCATAAAACATCAAAGTCCAAGTTTTGACTTGGAGGTACAGCTATGAAAGGCAGCCTTTGGCTTATCACGTTCGTTGTGTTTGGCATTGCCATTGCGATGTTCTCGAGAGGCTACGCGACCGTCTTGCGCTTTTTTGACGCACCGACGCTCGAGGGACTGCTCGGCATCACCGGGTACTTGGCCCTCGTGATCTTCTTGCTTGGTATCCTGGCATTCATCATGTACGCCACCGAACGTCAAGCCGGAAATGTCAAAGTCAAAAACCATTTGTTCGAAAAAATTCTTGGGCACACGCCCGATGCAATCTTGCCGGGAAGCATCGCACAACAACCAGCGCAAGCAAACTCGAGCAACACCGATTTGAAGAAGGGAGCCAAGCAGTGAAATTCAGTATCAAAGAAATCATCGCCATTCTGCTCGCGCTGGGCGGTCTTGGAACCGGCGGCTTGACGCTCGGCGCGTTCGCCGCGACCAACCCGGATGCCGTTGTGCCCGGAGTTGAACTGCTCAAATTCATTGACGGCATCGTCAGGAACATCCCGCCGTTCTCGTTCGTGGCCAGCACCGAAAACGCGCTGTCTCGAGGCTTCGCCTACATGGGTCTCGCCATCGTCATGACTTCGCTCGCGGCGATGCTGTTCGCACCCACTCGAGCCGAAACCGTACCTGTCATCGGCAGAAAGGGGGCGTGAGCATGGCTTTACGTTCCGCAGATCAGGCCCCAAGCGTCGGCGAGAAAAGCTTTGACAAGCTGCTCGACGCGCCACACCAGTTGATCGTCACGGTTGACAAAGCCATCAACAAAGTCATCCCTGAGGAATTCAACCCGTTTTATTACTTGGGCGGCATCACCAATGTCCTCTGGGTACTGCTCGTGCCGACCGGGATTTTCTTGTGGTTCTATTACGAACCCACAACCTCGAAAGCCTTCATCAGCGTTGACTACCTGACCAGCACCGTCGCCTTCGGCAACGTGATTCGCGCCATTCACCGTTACGCTGGCGACGGCATGATCCTGATGGCGATCCTGCACATGCTGCGCAACCTCTTCACCGACCGCTACCGTGGCTTCCGTGACCTGCCCTGGGTAAGTGGTGTGGTCATGCTGTTGATGACCGGTCTGATCGGTCTGACGGGCTACCTGCTGGTCTGGGATCAACGCGCCATCGTCATCACCGACGGCATCGTCAAAATGCTCAAAAGCCTCGACCTGGTGATCGGCGGTTTCGGCACGTACTTGGCTCGAGCCATGATTGCCGGTGACGAACCCAACAACCTGACGCTCGCACGCATGTTCTTCTTGCACGCCGGTCCCGCCGTGTTGATGTTCTTCGTCCTCTGGGTGCATTACTTGCGCCTGCACCGTCCAAAGATCTGGCCACCAGCCTTCGTGACCCTGATGACGATTGGTTTGGTTGTCCTGATCTCCGGTCTGGCCCCAGTTGAGAAAACCCTGGCTGCCAGCGTGCCAATCACCGCCGAAAACGCCGGACAAATCGTTTACGACATTTTCTACCTCTGGCCAATCCTGCTCCTCTCGAGCCTGTCCCCAGCATTCATCCTGGCAGCTTTAGCCTTCATCTTCGCGGTCCTGATGTTCCTGCCCTGGGCTCCAGCCAAAAAGCACCGCTATGTGAATGCTGCCATCGTGATCCCGGAGAACTGCACCGGCTGCCAACTCTGCGCCGTCGATTGCCCGTTTGATGCAATCGTGATGGTGGACGGCATGAACCCGAACCCACGCAACAAGCAACTCGCAGTCGTGAACGACGACAAATGCGCCGAGTGCGGCATCTGCGTCGGAGCCTGCCCATTTCACGCGATCAACCTTCCGCTCGCCGACGAGAAATTCGTGTCTGATAGAATTGCGGCCTTACTCCAATGACACAAGCAACCACGCCAACACCAGCCGCAATTCCGGCCCCGAGCACATCTACTGGGCTCTCGAGCAACGGACGACCCAAGATCCTCGGCTTCGTCTGCGAATGGAGCGTCGGACGCACCGAACTGATCCATGAGGACGGGACCGTCAAAGGCATGGATCACATCAAAACGATCCGCGTTCCCTGCTCGGGATTTGTCAAAACCGAATGGGTCACGCTCGCATTTGAAAGCGGTGCTCAGGGTGTGTTCGTGCTCGGCTGCCCGTTGGGAGATTGCCACTTCAACGAGGGCAACTTCATCATCAACGAACGCCTGTCACAACACATCGGACGCCTGACCGGACGCAAGATTCTGGACGACAAAGGCCGCGTCGCCGAACTGTACTTGGGCGCAACCGAAAAAGACGATTTCACCGGATCGCTCGAGGCGTTCACCAAATACGTTGAAAGCATGCCCGCGCTGGTGGTCGTCAAGAAAGGCAAAAAATGAGCGACTCAACGATCCTCGAGAATGACGTTGCGACCGAAGCGGTGGAAACCGACAAGAAGGGCATCGGGTACATCATCAGTTTGGCCGCGTTGTACTTGACGTTTTTCATCAGCATGATTGTGATTGCTTGGTTCGGGATTTTCTCCGAAGTCTGATTTCAAACCAGAACGTTTGAGTGCCCCTCGAGATTCGAGGGACACTTTTTCATACCTTATTCAACGGTTGACCAGAATTTCGGGGACATTTTTTATGCTTCAAATTTCGGCACTTGAGCGGCAACCGGTGTCCTCTTGACAGCCTTAAACCTCGAGCATAAACTCTGTCATTCGATCTCTAACGTTCGAGCCTGAACGATCAAACCCAGGCAGTGCTCGAACAATGACATCTCTTTGACGGGAGGCGTTCTTTTGCCGGTCCATGACGATTTCAGCCGAGCCGAAATAGACGTGATGCGTCGCGTTTCCGGCCTACCCATCGACGAACTCGCCCTGGCTGTCGCCAGCAACCTGAACCGCGCCGCGCAAGGATTCCGCGCCAAACTCGAGCGTGAAGTGCTGCGCGAACATGACCTGAGTTTCGCCAGTTTCTCCACCCTTTTTATCGTTTGGATTTGGGGTCCAATCGAAACCCGCGAGATCGCTAAATCCCAAGCGATCAGCAAAGCCACCGTCACCAGTTTGGTCAGCAACCTCGAGAAACGCGAATTGCTGACCCGGCGCGGCAGTGAGATTGACCGTCGATTGGTGATCGTCGAACTGACTGAATCGGGCAAACGCTTGATCGAATGGGTTTTTCCAAAATTCAATCAGGGCGAAATTGAGATGGCCTCCAGCCTGACGATAGCGGAGCAAGAGACGCTGGCGCACCTGCTTCGCAAGATCAATGCGGGTTTGAAACTCGAGCCGGAAGAGGTGGTGAATGTCTGAGCCCATCGAAGTTGCAGGAAGGAAAATTTCGCCAGATCACTTCATTGGAAACGCCCGAGTCTCGAGTGCGCAAACGTTTGAGGTTCGTAGCGCCATCGACGAAAGTGTGCTCGGACAAGTCGCTCGAGGCACCGAACATGAAGTGAATCTGGCTGTGCAAGCCGCGAAGGATGCGTTTCCCACCTGGGCCGCACTCGGACCGGAAGGACGCTTGCATCACCTCGAGAAACTGGCGCATGTGATCGAATCTCGGGTTGAAGATTTGGCTTATGTCGAGACGACCAACAACGGCAGCTTGCTCGAGGCGAGCCGTTTGCGCGTCATGAAACGCGGGGCGCACAACATTCACTTCTTCGCGGAAATGGCCCGCGACATGGGTCAGCTTTGGGAAACCGAGGCTGCAAAGAACGCAGTGAACGACGTGCGTTTCGAACCGGCTGGCGTGACAGCATTGATCACACCTTGGAACGCGCCGTTCATGCTGGCAACTTGGAAGGTTGGGCCTGCGCTCGCGGCGGGCAACACGGTGGTGCTCAAGCCCGCAGAGTGGACTCCATTCACGGCATCTCTGCTCGCAGATTTTGCGCTCGAGGCTGGACTGCCAGCAGGTGTCTTCAACCTCGTGCAAGGATTTGGAGCCGAGGCGGGCGCGGCGTTGGTGGCGCACCCAGACGTGAAGCGAATCTCGTTCACCGGCAGTGTGCCGACCGCAAAAAAAATTGCCTCGAGCGCCGCACAGAATTTAACGCCTGTCAGCTTCGAGCTTGGTGGGAAATCCCCATTCATCATCTTCGCCGATTGTGACCTCGAGCTTGCGATGCGCAACGCCGTGGACCAATACGACAACAGCGGGCAAGTCTGTTTGTCAGGTACGCGCCTGCTGGTTGAAGACAAGATTTACGACGAATTCCTCGAGCAATTCAAAGCCGCGATTGCCAAAACAAAACAGGGCGATCCTCGAGAGCCCGACACCGTGGTTGGCCCACTCGTGACACGCACGCACCTCGAGCGGGTGCATGGCTTTGTCGAACGCGCTATTGCCGATGGTGTGACCCTCGAGTTTGGCGGCAAGGTATCCCCCACGCTCGGCGGACTTTATTACGAACCGACCCTGTTCACCAACGTCGCGCATGACAGCGAACTCTGGCAACGTGAAGTGTTTGGGCCTGTGCTGGTCTTGGAAAAATTCTCGAGCGAATCCGAAGTGATCGAACTCGCCAACAACACCGAATTTGGACTGGCCGCGATGGTCTTCACCAAAGACCAAGACAAAGCCGAACGCATCTCGGGCCAACTGGTTGCAGGCACGGTTTGGATCAATTGCTTTTACGTGCGCGATCTGGCCGCACCATTTGGAGGCTCTAAACAATCCGGTGTGGGCCGTGAAGGTGGACACTGGAGTTTCGACTTTTACTGCGATGTCAAAAACGTCATGACGCGCAAAGGCACTTTCGACAGCAAACCCTGAACCGCCACTTTGAACAACAGGAATTCTCGAGCATCCTCACCTCAGAAATCAAACATCCACAACTTCGGGAATAAACCTCGAGCGCAGAACTCGAGACTGCAAGACTTGGGAGGTCTGTATGTCGCAACAATCTGGTCAACTCGGTAAGCCTCGTCTCACGGTGATGGACACGATAGCGCAATCGCTCGCCATCGGCCCGGTGCTTTCGGCGGTGCTGCTCGCCTCATTCGTGGCAGGCGTGGCGGGCAGCGCCGCACCGCTCGTCACGCTGATTGCTGGCATTGGCAGCATCTGCATCGGTTGGGTAATCGTGCTCTTTGCCCGACGTTTCACCGGTGCGGGCGCGATCTACGATTACGTGCGCAAGGCCTCGAGCGGCGAGATGGGCGTGTTCGCGGCGGGCGTTTACTTCATCGGCGCAATGTTCCTGGGCGGTGCAGGCATTTACCTCGCCATCGGATTTTTCGCGCAAATGTTCTTTGCGGGCCTCGGCATTAATTTACCGTGGTCGGTCTGGGCATTGCTCTCCATTGCGCTCGTGTTCGCGTTCAACCATTTCGGTGTGCAAACCACAACGCGCACGCAACTGATCCTGACGGCGCTCGCGGTGCTGCCGATCATCATCATTGCGCTCGCCATCATCTTCCAGGGTGGCGCGGCAGGCAACACGCTCGAGACGTTTAATCCGGGCAACCCAAACACTGGCGATCTGTTTCGCGGCGTGCTGCTGGCGATCACACTTTTCATCGGCTTCGAGGCGAGCGCATCACTGTCCGAAGAAACCGAGAATCCGAAACAAACCGTTCCATTCGCAGTCCTCGGCACGGTGGCGATTGCAGCCGTCTTCTACCTGATCGTGCTCTACGCCAGCGCCATCGGCTTCGGCATCGACAAGGTTGGCGACTGGGCCAAAGACCCCGCGCCGCTCTCGACACTCGGCGCGAAATACGTCGGTGGTTGGATCGCACCTTGGGTCGATGTCGCCCTGATCATCGACATGCTCGCCGTGGCCAGCGCGTTCATGGCCACCACCGCTCGAGGTTGGTTCGCACTCGCACGGCACGGCCTGATGCCACGCGCACTGGCCAGCACCTCGAGTTACAACACGCCATTTGGCGGCAACGTTCTGGTCACAGCCCTCGCGGTACTGATGGTGGTTATGACACAAATGAGCGGCATGGATGTCATGGCGATGTTCGGCGTGAGCGCACTGACCGGCACGCTGTTGATCAACCTGGTTTACATTGTGCTCGCGGTGCTCGCGTTCAAACTTGTCACAGGTTCACCGATTCAATACCTGGTGATTCTTGGCGCGATCATCACACCAGTCCTCGCCATCTATGGCTCAATCGTGCCACTGCCACCGTTCCCCTCGAGCATCGCGGTCGCACTGACCTTCATTGGTGTGATCATCGCCTCGGCCTGGACGATGGCCACCAGGCAGCAAGTCTCAAGCATGGACATGGCAGAAGCAGCGGATTGAACATTGGGTTGAAAGTATTCTCGCTTCGTGGGGCGAACGTCGCGTTGAAAACGCGCATGGGCGCGATGTTCGCCCCTACACGAACAAACTTTTTTCTCGAGCCATCACAAATTCAAAATCATTTTTGAAACCCAATTTATTCGACCCCGAGACTTTTTCAGGAGGCCAGCATGACCGTCCCGTACAAACGCATTCGCGCCCTGTTTCCAGATCACCTCGGATTGGCTCGAGGGAAATACTTGCCTGCGAATTTGGCGGCAAAAGGCACGCGGCATTGCATCACGCTGTTCGCGCTTGGTTTTGATCGCAGCATGGTTCCAGCTCCGGGCGCGAGACTGCTCGAGGGTTTGCCAGACGTGGATTTGAGCATCAACATGGACGATGTACGCCCCGGATGGGAACTTGATACCGGCGTGGTTGTCGGCGATCTGAGCTTTCACGGCGAACCGCTCGAGATTGCGCCACGCACGGTTTTACAGAAGGCGATCAAGGATTGGGAGGACTTGGGCTACCGCGCCAAAGTCGGGATTGAACTCGAGGCGTTCGTGATGCAGCCCGATGGTCACGGTGGTTGGACGGAATGGAACACGCCGACCGCTTACGTTTACGGCACGGGCTTGGCCGTCGATCCGATTGGTTTGTTCGACGAGATCATGTCCACCGCCGAGGCGTGTGGCTTTCCAATGGAATCCTTGAACAGCGAATACGACACGCCACAATTTGAACTGACGCTGCCATACGGCGACGTGCTCGACGCGGTGGATCGAATTTTCTTGTTCAAAGTCATGGCTCGAGAAATTGCAGCGAAACACGGATTACTACTGACCTTCATTGGCAAACCGTTCGCAGATCGCGGCGGCAGCGGCTTGCACGTGAACCTCTCGCTCGAGAATAAAAAAGGCGAGAACGCGATGTTCGATGCCAAAGCAAAAGATGGTTTGTCCAAACTTGCGCAGCAATGTATTGCCGGAATGCTCGAGCATTTTGAGGCCAGTGCCGCACTGTGTGCTCCAACCGTCAATGCGTACAAGCGATTGAAACCCGCGCAGCTCGCCGGGTACTGGGCGAACTGGGGTTACGACCATCGCGGTGTCAGCATTCGCGTGCCGCACGAACGCGGCAACGCCACACGCCTCGAGCACCGCATGAGTGATGGGGCCGCAAACCCTTATCTCGCCACCGCCGCCGTCTTGCAAGCCGCACGGCTCGGTGTGATCCACAAACTCAAACTTGGCGCAGCCGAAGAACAAGACTGCCTCGAGTCGCAAAGCACTGACCGGCACGTGCCCGCCAACCTCGAGCTTGCACTGAACGCACTCGAGACGGACTCAAAATTTGTCGAAGCGGTTGGCCCGGAGATGGTTGCGCAATTTACCGCGATTAAACGTGCCGAGTGGGAGAAATTTATTTTCGCTGTGACCGACTGGGAAAAGAGTTATTACCTGCCATTTTTGTAGGCTCGAGTTTTCGACAAGACAGAGGTGTTCATGACACAAGCACACAGCAATCTTCACCATGATCCGCACGCCGACATCAGCGATCCAGATGTTTACGTTCATGGCGTGCCCCACAATGCCTTCAGACGGCTGCGCGACGAAGATCCGGTCTCTTGGTGGGACGAACAGGACGGCACAGGTTTCTGGGCCGTCACACGATACGCCGATATTCTCGAGGTTTCGCGCCAACCGAACCTCTTCTCGAGCGCCAAAGGCATTCGTGTTGAGGACATGAAACCGGACGAACTCGAGGCGCGAAAAACGATGATGGAGGTGGACCCGCCGAAGCACACGGAGTATCGACGCATGGTTCAACCGCCGTTCAGTCTGCGCGAAGTCACCTCTTACGAGGAGGCGCTGCGGTTGATCGCGCAGCAAACCATCCGTGAGGCTCGAGCGTTTTCTGAATTTGATTTCGTCGAATTGCTGGCGCGACGGCTGCCCATGCGAATGCTCGGCAAGGTGCTTGGCTTGCCCGACGAGGACGGGCCTTGGATGGTCCGAGCCGGTGACGCGCTGATCGGCAACAGTGATCCAGAATTTACGGACACACCGGTTGGACTCTCAAACACCGACGCTTATCGGTTGCTGCCATTTCGCAGTCCGGTCAGTATGAAACTCTTCGATTACGCCGAGGCGCAAGCCAAAGACCGCCGGACCAATCCGAAAGACGACATGATCAC